>VFJT01000157.1 GCA_009885935.1 Gammaproteobacteria bacterium | reverse complement strand
GACATGCTAGATTATTCCTGAATAAAAACAGTAACTTGCCCATATGTTACAGTATTGATAGCGGAATTTCAATAAAAGCGGGTTAAAGACAATCGCTCAATTTAAAAACGGTTTTCTTTTTAAACTGAGCGAAAATTTTTATTTAGACTTTTACAGACTTGCTTGGATTTTGCTCTGGAGTAACGCCTCTCAGCGGGTTAGAACAAGGCTTAAACAAAACATGCCCATTTGTAGCACTCGTACCATAAACCATAGGATCTCTATGCTGCTTTTGTGGGGATCGATCACCCGGTCTATCTTTTTGGTGCTGTTGCTTAGCACTGTCTAAAGATGTATTAACAGCAGATTTAGAAGTACTAGACCCGTTCTGTTGAACCAAAATTCCCCTGCCCTGTAATTCATCAGCCTTGCCCCTCATACCCGCTTTCTTTTCAGCTTTTAATTGTTCCTCGCATGCTTTATTGAGTTCCCCTATCGGATCATATACCCTATTCTGAAAATCGGGGGCTAGTTCTTGGCTATCGCTATCGCGCATAACTGTAGGTCTTGCAGGATCAGTTTTTGATGTAACAGGTTTTCTCTTTGCTTCTTCTTTCTCAGAGTCAACTTTCAGCTTTGATTCTTCTTCTCTGTTCAGATTGCCGCCTATTTCTACAACTACTACCTCTCTTTGTTCCTGAACATCACTAAATGAAATTCCTGGCTTACAATTTTCTCCGGCGAGCATCGCATTTTCAGAGCTTGAAGAGGGGACTAGAACTGGAGCAACCACTACCGCCGTTGCTGCCTTCAACAAACCATCGCCAGCTTGTTTTAAACTCTCTTCTACCCTACAAGCTTCATTGTATTTTTCTTTGGATTTTTTGAAAATAACTGTTCCCCCTGCAATGACAGCAAGGCCCTCAGCGATTAAACTACCGCTAAGCACCACTCCTGGTAAAGCAACGGGTGAACTGACACCCAGTGTTGCGCCCATAGAAGTTAAAGAAGCAAGCACACCGGCTATGCCTGTTACCACTAAAGCAACGCCAGCAACTATCGTTGCCGCACCCGATAACATTCCGAGGCTAGCGGCTATTTTTTTGCCTTTTGTCCCTTTAGAGGCTAATTCTGTACAGCTTTGCTCAAATGTTTTAGGATTTCCAGAAACTGCTTCTTTATTAGCGCCTATAATTGCAGGAAGCTTCTCTTTAAGCTCATTATTAGCAGCAGCATAAGCTCCCTGCTTTTCTTTTGTTGGAAATTCTGAACTGCGAACAGCATTATCAAACGTTTTCATTGCCTGGCTTAATTCTTGCAAAGATTTTAGGCCTTGACTGTCAGGCAAAAATTTTGCCAGTTGTTTATTAATTTCAGCTCCATACAGAAGAAATTGAGACTCTGGAGTCCTTCTAAGCCTATTCCTTCTGGTTTCAGCTAAATAACCCCATTTTGTTTTGGGTGTATTCTGCCCGGGATTTTGCTCCGAAACGGCAAGAACAGGGGTGATGTTAAGGCGGAATGGATAGCGTGCTTCTATTTCGGCTTTGCCTTCTTCAATTCCTTTTGAATTACGCCTCGCGTCTCCATATAAAACACCGGCATGATCGTCAAAAACAAAGATTTCGACCTTTCTCCCTTGATTTTCAAGCATGATTTTCGTATCAACAACTTGCTCCAGTTGCGCTACCTTGCCATGGGGCAATTCAGCGCTTTCTTCGGTGAGCGCATTAATAGAGGAGCTTATTTCTATAAGATCTGCAGCTGAATAAGCCTCCTTGCTAAAAAGTACTATTATTGTTTTTTCCAGCGCTTCAATGGCTGCTTGAGTTTGAAATACAGTGGCACCAACATCCGCCGTTGAAGAAATTCCTTGTATATTGACGCCCTGTTTTTCCAGATAGGCGCGGTTTTCAGTGATCAATTTGCGTCTGAATAATAATTCTTGTATTTCTGAATGACTCAATTTTGTTACATCATTTTTTTCCATATCAGCTCTCAGAGTAACGATGCCTCTATTTACATTGATAATGGTTTCATTATGAGCTCGGCCGGTAAAATAATACACCTCATCCATTTCTTTTAAAGCAGGTATTAAATTTTCGTAATATTCCGCTGTTCCATCAAAATCCAGTAGGGCAATTCTTTTGTTAGTTAAAAGTTTTACTACATCTTTATGGCCACCCATCTCTGCACAATCCAAAGCCGTCCTGCCCTGGTTATCTTTGGCAGTAATATCTGCGCCTTTCTCAATTAAATACTTAGCTGCATCTATACGCCCCGCTGCCGCGGCATAATGCAACGCCGTCTTGCCATCTTTGTCTACAGCATTAGCCTTTTCGCCTTTGCCTATTATTCCTTCAGCGTCGTTGAAATTCATACAATCCTTTTCCAATACGCGAGCAGCCGCAATAAAAGCATCTTCTGTGATTTGGCCTGCAAAAAGCAACCCATAACTACGGGCTTTAAGCTCGTAGTCAGAAATACCACCTATTGTCTGAATTGCCTTGGCAAGTTCAGAATTCCGAGTCAATAAATGTTCCAAGGCAAAATTAAAAACTTCTTCTGAAATTTGACCATTTCTAAATCGATTCAATAACTTTTTACTCATAGTACTGTCGCCAGAACGCATAGCAAGTATGAATTTATTCGTCACACCAGGATTAGAGCTAATTTTTTCACATATAAAGATAAACTCCGTTTTATTAATCATTTCTTCTTGAAGAAAATTAATAAGAGCAGCTTTTTTATCCTTATGCTGAATATCTACAGCACTGCTGATCATAGAAACCACGTCGTCTTTATCGAATTGTTCACAGGCGAAAGTAAATTCTTTACCAGTTAGTTTCTCATCCGTGAACAACTCTATAAGCGACACCAGTTGCTCACTTTTATTTGGAGCCACTTGTAATGCGACAATAACCATTGGAGCAATATCAACATCTCTTTCATAGATAGAAATAAACGCTGCTTTCACTCCCTCATTTTGCCCGAAGGCTTTACAGGCAAAAATAAACTGTTGTTTTGAGATTTTCTGATTTTGATAAAGAAAAATGAGTTTAGATCGCGCTTCATTTTCCTGAAATGGCTGCTTGCAATAAAGAACTGCCATTTCATCTAAAGCCCTGTCTTGTTGTAGCGCCAAAATTTCAACTGCCTTTTCGTCTGATGCTCCCAAAGCAATGAGTTGCGCAGTAATTTCTTTATCAACTATGGTAACTAATTCATCCAAATTGCTTATGTTAGATAAGAGCGTTGCACGCGCTGAGGACTTATTAAGTAATATATGGGCTTCACGCAACTCAACTAGTTTTGTCTTAAATTCAAATAAAATAGCTATATCTAAAGAAGTTAAAGCATTTTCTTTAATAGCCTTGTCAAGCATATCAAATACGGGCTTGCAAGCTATTTTTTTATCGTTAATGTTGCTATTATGCCAGTGTTTACGCTTGAGGCCCTTGTCAATAACTTTTCCTTCATCTATTGTTGTAAGTTTTTTCTCCCACTCTTTAATTTCTGTTTTTTGTTGTGCTATACGCAACTTAAGGGTTTCTTTTATAGGCTTATATTCAAGATTATCTTTAGGGATAAGCGGTTGATTAGGATCACCAAAACCCAAGTCGTTATATAGCCGCTCATCTTCACCTAAGTACTCCGTTTTAGCTTTGCGAGGACCAGCCTTTCCGAAGCTATGCAGACCGTCGACCCACTCAAGGCCTTCTATCTTGTCTAAATTATAAATTATAGAAGGAATGAAAGTTCTTGGGTCATCCTTTTCTATGTCTAAAACATTTTCTAATTCATGACATTTACTGACCTTCTGATATGTTTTTTCTTTCCCTTCTTCCTTCAGTGGATTCTTTGCATTAATACGTACAATATCACTGCTAGCCGTGATTGCAGTCGGAACTGCGTGCAGTGTTAATTCTTGTATATCCTTAAGTAATATGATCTCTGGTTTTACATACTCGACTTCTTCTTGTGCGATCTCCTGTTTTGCCTTTCCTTCCCTTTCGATAGTTTCATCTAATTCATAAAGCATCTGTTTTTGCTTAGTTTCTTTTTCTACTACCTCTAATTCATTTGTATCTTTTTTATATCCCACTACACGCGATTTTTTTTCAAAATCAAGTTTTTCCCGCGCTTTAGCTTCTGACTGAAAAGAGGATATTACAGCCAGAAGTTTACCTGAATGCGCATTAGAAAATGGAGCTTCTGCTTTTGTCTTTTTCAGCATCCCCAGTCGTTCACAGAATTGATTCATTTCCTTAGTCTTTACAGCAGGCGGCTTGGGTGAAAAGTGCTCGGCGGGCACTTTTATAACCTTTCGCTCATTTTTTTCATCAATATAAAAAAAACTTAAATTGCCTGAAGTTAACTGGTTAACATACAGTATGCCTTTTTGCGGGGCAAAATCTTTATCTTGTTCCTGCATCTCTGCTTGAGCCGTAGGCAGCCATTGCACCTTTTTAGGCTGACTAGATTGTTCTGCGCTTTCCTCTTCTTCCTCTTTACTTTGCGCAAAGAAAGCTTCTTCGAAAAAAGCATCGGCTGCTTTTAGATCTGACTCATTGTCATCAATGCCGAAGAAAGGATTAAAAACGGTATTGAGCGTTGGTTGCAATAGATATGCATCGTCTTCAGGGCAAATGTCTTCAGTCTGCTGAACAAGCTGGGCATATACTCCACTATTGTACGCTTGAACATATTGCCAAAATAAATCCCTTTTTGTTAAACCACGTTCAGCTAAATACTGGTCTATATTTTTTCCATTATGCTCCACCAGAAAAGCTTCGGTATAATTTCCATCTGCTGTAAAAATATAGTTATACATGTTAGACAGTAATTCTGCGCGCTGCTTTTTGAGCTCATCCAAAGATAGCCATGTAGCGTTTTCTTTTTGCGCTTCTAGAAAAGCTAAAGCTACGGCGTTGCCCTGGTTTTTAGAACGAGCAGCGCTTATTACAGATGCTAATAGCTGCGCATTAGCCTTCATCATTTCTTGCAAACAAAGGGTAAAACAGTCTGCAGAAGCAAAATCTTGCATAAAAGCTCTTTTATTAGCCTCAGCATTGGCGCTAATTAGCGGTTGACTAAGTACCCCGCTTAAAAAAGCATGGTTATGCTCTACATAGGTTTTTTCAACTTCAACTTCGCTACTGGCCATGCTATTCCACCTTCTTTTTTGTGCCCATCTCTATTTAAGATGCGCATAGTACCATAATATAGGCATTATACCATCCGAACATTAAGGAAATATTAAATAACTTCAGCGACTTAAAAAAAATAGCTTTTGTAACCGCTTGATTATAAAGGAGATTTTACGGCTGTTCAATAATTTGTCTTGTTTTTCAATTGCTCAGCGTATTTATACTCTGAGCGCCCCTACGAAAACAATGTCGATACCAGGAGAAACCCTTAACCTGCTATTTGTTTGCGTAATGCTTCTATCACTTCTAGTGAAAGTCCAAGTTTCTCGCTGATGGCAGCATCACTTTCTCCAGCTTTGATAAGGCTTATTGCTTCTAATGTTTGTACCACACCTTCGGCTTTACCTTCGGCTTTACCTCTGGCTTCGCCTTTAGCCTCAGCATCAATCAATTTTTGCTTAATGATTGCTTGCGCATCTCGTTCACGTTTTTCTTCTTGCTCGTAAGTATTAAGCTCGATTTCTGTCCAGGAAAAGCGGTTTAGCGCTTCGTAAGCTCTGTAAATAACCTGATCACTGCCAACGATACGCTCTAAATCCCCTTCTTTTGTTTCTTCTGCGTGTTTAAAAAAATACGCCCATTTTTCTATTAAGTTCTCTAATTCATCTATTTCTTTATCAAATTTTGGTAACTCTAGAAAAGTAAATGAAAAATCTTTTAAATGATGGGCATGGGTCTCCTTATCCAGAATAACATGTGTTGAGTAATATTCCTCTTTATCCTTGAACATCACAAAGTCGGTTATCGCTATAAAGATAATTTCTTTTAGCTGCGTATAGTCTTCTCCAGGCAGAAGCTGTCTACTGTAGGCCTTGGAGGCATAGTATTGTGCGCGTTTTTCAAATCCCTGCATGCGTGCTACTTGCATTTCAATGATAAATTGCCGTCCCGTTTCATCTTTACACAACACGTCTATCAAACTTTGTTTTTGCGCAGCAATATCGGGATCTTGTGCCGTTTTCAAAAAATCAACCGAGACGACTTGTTCAGGGCCCTTAAAGCACAGAATATCGTTAATAAAATGAATCAGAATATCCTGATTTTTTTCCGTACCAAATATCTGCTTAAAGGCAAAATCATTTTTTGGATCTAAAAATTTACTGAATAACATAATATTCTCAACACGCCATGACAGTTTAATAAATTTGCGGCTGTAACCCTACTACAGCAGATAGTATACGCTATAGCGCCTAGATTTACTAGGCGCCACCTCTAACGCATGAGTATTTCCCTCTTTTCTGCATTCTAATGAGATAACTTCGTTATACTCCGTTATCTCTTTGAATTATCAATTTTTTTTGGTGGTTTTCCCTATTACCAGCAATATAGAGAAATGTTTTTTGTGTGCGGCCTATGTTGAAATATCGGATAAGACTTCCTAGAAAATTGCTCGAACAAAATAAACTCTTTGTTAAACACACAACTTTAACCCGCATAGCACTATTCTGAGCACTATGCTAAGATACTGCATCGTCACTACGGAATAATACCAGCATGACTCCATTTGAGCGTTTTTTATCCAGCCTGCGTAAAACCGTAATGGAAATCCGCTATGAAGATGCAGTAAAAACGGTGCAAACAGG
>VFJT01000095.1 GCA_009885935.1 Gammaproteobacteria bacterium | reverse complement strand
CTCAAAAACAAACAAGAAATTTTAGTCTTCATTGTAACCATTACCTTACAAACCTGTAGGGGCGGCTCGTGAGCCGCCCAACCACAACAAAATGCTTAAGCCAGATCCAACTGAATGCGTGCGTAGGGGCCTTGCACACCGAAGTTTGACGTATCATCGTAATGCTCGTTGGGCCCATTATTCTGTGGATTATTTTGATTTGCACGACCAAAGCTATCATCAAGTGACGGTTGATCCGTAATTACGTTAAAGTAGTTTGTTGCCTGCCAACCCGCTTCTACCCCTAAAGCCATACCGGAATTGAAGGTATAGGTGTAATTTAAACCTAAACGACCATCGATTTCAGGAATAACACGAGTCTCTGACTGATCAGAAATGGTTGTAGTGCCCTCACTGTTAAAAGTACCATCTGCATTGTAACGGGTTATGTGAACAGCATTATCTATGCTGTGTGAACCAATCAAGGCAGATAAGCCTAAGCGGCCGCGTAGTGAAAAACCTTGTCCTAGATTAATCTGCGCATCACTGCCTAAACGTGGGCCTACACCATTGAAGGTATTATCCAGCCAGCTATTTTCAGTTTGCGACAAAACTATCGGGAGGCCAGCTGGGTCAAAATCCAGGTGAGAGCCACCCGTGTAGTTCCCCGTATCATTCACCTCTATATGTGCATAACGTACGCCCATGAACGGATGTAGCCGTACGCGCTCGCCCACATCAATCTTCTGACCCAGCAGCAAATCGCCCGCATCATAGTTGGTGTCGGTTTCACCTTCAGCAGTAAGATAGCCCTGCCCAGAAAAACTACTGTGCATAGCACCTGAGCTTGGGTTACCTAGAGTATCGACGCGGGTATCCGCATTATCCGTCCCATGCAAGCCTTCGTAAGCTAAAGTGACGTCGCGGCCATAGCCTGGAAAAGCATACGTAATATCAGCACCAAACCACCAATCATAGCCTTCATCTACACGGTGATGATCAACCTCTCCCGTTGGAGCTACACCATTAACGGTTCCAAACTCGCCCGTCGCAGTATTTGCATAATCAAAACTTTTGTTTGTCGGTTGCATCAACACCGCCGTTACGCCAAAAGACCACATGCCCGATTGATCGGGTGCCGTAAGGTTAAGTTCATTAGACACTGGCAAAGGCTCAGCCACCGCACCTGCATAAGCTGAACCAGCAACTAGGCCTAAGCCTAACAGTACTAAAGAAATCTTAGTCTTCATTTTTAACACCATCCTTTTGATTAGTAAAACCACAATGCCTATTTAATAGATTTTTTTCGTTGTTTGCAAGCATTTCTTTGTAATAAGGTTAAAGTTTTTTTTAAAAAACTTATTTTAAGAAAAGTCTCACAACTTTTGTTTATTATTTTACTTATTTTCCCCAGCACAAAAGAAAAGGGCAGCTTGCGCTGCCCTGTCCTCTAGTCTAGTCTAGAAAAGGAAGATCAAAAAGTGACCTTACTACGCTTTAAGCAACATCAAGCTGAATACGTGCGTAGGGCCCTTGTATGCCAAAGCTGGAGTTGTCTTGGTAATGTTGAGTACCACTACTAGCAAGTCCTCCCATTTGGTATTGATCTGCAATTACATTAAAGTAGTTCGTTGCTTGCCAACCAGCCTCAAAACCCAAAGCCATGTTAGAATCGAAGTCATAGGTATAATTTAAACCTAAACGACCATCGATTTCAGGCACAATACGAGTTTCTGAGTCATTGTTATCCGAAGCTGTAGTAACGCCAACAACTGTATTAGTTGCATCATAACTGAATACTGAACCAGTGTTATCAACGCTACGTGAGCCAATCAATACAGATAAGCCTAAACGAGCACGGACAGAGAAGCCTTGACTCAAATTAATCTGTGCGTCACTACCAAAACGTGGGCCTATACCATTGAACGTGTTTTCCAGTTTAGCGTCCCCAGCAGAGTAGGTGCTGGTGGGAAAAGACCTTACGCGAAAACCATTGCCATATGTTGCGGTATCTTCCGTATTAATATGCGCATAACGCACACCCACAAATGGATGTAAGCGTATACGTGAACCTACATCTAGTTTTTGGCCAAACACTAAATCTCCTGCGTCATAATTAGTGTCTGTTTCGCCTTCGGCAGTCTCATAAGGCAACCCTGTAAAACTACTGACAAGCACAGGACTCACAGGATTGCTGCTTCCTAGAGGAGGCGCGCCAGACGCATTGTCTATACCGCTACTACGCAAGCCTTCATAGGCCAAAGTCACGTCACGCCCATTACCCGGAAATGCATAGCTTACATCAGCGCCAAACCACCAGCCATAGCCTTCATTAACACTTTTGTGATCTGTGTCAATATTAACTTGGTCACCCGCACTATTCATCGTAGAGTCAGTAACATTCGCATAATTAAATGCTTCGTTGGTTGGTTGCATTAGCACAGCCGTTGCACCAAAGGACCACATGCCGGATTGATCCGGTGCTGTTACGTTAATGTCGTTAGACACTGGCATAGGCTCAGCCACTGCACCTGCATAAGCTGAAGCACTGACTAGGCCCAAGCCCAAAAGTACTAAAGAAATTTTAGTTTTCATGTTAAAAATCATCCTCATTAGTTAAAGAAACCACGCCCCTAATTATAGAGCTTTTCTTGTGTTTTGCAAGGAAATATTAAGGAAAGTTTAAGTTTTGCTGAAAAAAAACTTGTTTATGAGAAAACTCTTACGCATTTTGTTTGTAAATTTTACCATTTTAGGCTGTAGATAGATTTCGTTTTATTTTGTTCCAAAAAAACGCCGGGAAGTCCCGGCGTTTTGAATCGAACCTTTCTTCTACAAAGAAACTATGCTACATCCAATTGGACGCGTGCAAAAGGGCCTTGCATGAAGAAGTCGG
>VFJT01000003.1 GCA_009885935.1 Gammaproteobacteria bacterium | reverse complement strand
GCCTGCATTGAAAAAATAAGGGCTAATGCGGCCCGATTTCAGGGTAAACTCACCCCAACGCAAGGCCTCACACTGCAGTGCACAGGTAATGAATTCTTGCTGCAACGCCTCGCGCATTTTTATTCCAACCTAAAGGGTATTTTTGATGAAACGAATTATAACACTAAACGTGAATGGGATCCGCAGCGCTGCTAAAAAGGGATTATTCACTTGGCTAGCACAGCAAAATGCTGATGTCATTTGCTTGCAAGAAGTCCGGGCTGAAGAAGCGCAATTAAACGATCCGGTATTTAGCCCACAAGGGTATCAAAGCTATCATTTTTCAGCGCAAAAAAAAGGATACAGCGGTGTGGCTTTGTATTGTAAAGAAAAACCACTACAAGTACATTCAGGCTTAGGTCATGATTTATTTGACTTCGAGGGTCGTGCGCTTTGCGTTGAATTTCAACACTATACTGTGGCTTCTTTGTATTTTCCATCCGGCACCCGCAGTGAAGAACGGCAAGATGTGAAATACGCCTTCTTAGATCATTATCTAGCCCATTTAAAAACACTGCGCACACAAGAAAAAACCGCTATTTTATGTGGCGATTGGAATATTGCCCATAAAAACATAGACTTAAAAAATTGGCGCGGTAACCAAAAAAATTCGGGCTTTTTGCCGAGAGAACGTGCCTGGCTAACTCAACTCTTTGATCAATTAGGATTTATTGATGCGTTTAGAGTCGTCAATCAAAATGCAGAAGAATACACCTGGTGGTCTAATCGTGGGCAGGCCTGGGAAAAAAATGTAGGATGGCGTATAGACTACCAAATCGTCACTCCAGACCTTGAAAAAAAAATTTTAAACGCAAGTATCTATAAAGCCGAAAGATTTTCTGACCATGCGCCTGTAGTGGTCGATTATGATTTGTGAAAATAAAGAAGATCGCCTACGCTTGTAGTGTCATGTTGTTTTAAGGGGTTGTTCAGGCTCTACTGTAAGCCTCTTTACCACATGCCACTACAACTGTCCGTTAGTGAATAGTGCCACACCAGGCGATTTGAGTGAGCGGTGTTAATTAAATAACATGCTCACTCAACGCACGGTTTAAAGACAAGGAGGTTTAAAATGAGCACTGCGATATTACATCACCCTTTTAGTGAATTCTACGATCACGTCACGCAAACTGCAGCACAGTTAGAAGAAATCAATGGCGATCTCTACGCATTAGAAAGCATGATTTCAATAGCACACGATGTTGAAGACTTAAAATTATATCAAGCACATTGCCGTCGCTTAGAAGCCACCATTTACACTTTACACGAAAAAATAGGTTCTTGGCAGCGTGGAGCTAAAAATCGCCGCACACAACTACGGGGTGTACACAAGCGACAAGCAAATCAATTGGATAAAACCTTAACGCGCGTAGATAATTATATCATTGAGGTATGTAAACAAGAAGAAAAAATAATGCAATTACAGCAGATGATGCACGACCGAAAAGCAAATTTTGCGGCAGTATATCGTATCGATCGCGAAGAAGAAACAGCGTAGGCAGGCACGGGGCCTGCCCCTACCATTTCTATAACATATCGTATAATTTCAATTTCTTACGTAAAGTTCCGCGGCTTAAGCCCAGTAATTTAGCTGTACGAGATTGGTTGTTATTGGTGTAAATCATCATTTTGCGTAACAAAGGCTCTTCCACCTCACGCATCACCATATCATACACTTCATTGGGTTTTTGGTTGCCCAATTGACCAAAATAATTTTCTAAAGCGCGGCTCACGCTATCGCGTAATGAAACGGTATTCGCGGCAACGGCATCGACAAATTGTGTCATTTTAATAATCCTCTTAAAAATCAAGAATATAAACCAGAACGATGAAATATCAGTGCAGGGTCTGCTCCGTATAAACAGGTTCAGAGCATATTATGCACAACTTGGAAACAAAAAGCAAGGGCTTTTGCCTATTTTGTCGCATTTTAATGCATTAAACGGGCAATAGCCTGACTTGAGGGTTTTTGCTGTATTCTTCTAAAATCAAAGTCACCAATTCCTCTATAACGCCCTCCGTCTCTGGTGAAGTCACATTCCCCGTCTCTACACGCAAATTTTCCATTTTTGCCTCTAGCCAGTGCGTAGCCGTACCGGTAGGGAATATTTGCGCCAAAACCTTACGCGCCGTATCTGGCCCCAAACGGCTATATAAAATTTGCCGTAATTTCGCATCTTCTGCCGTAGTACTAAAAGCCCATAATTCTACAGGGCCGAGGGTTGCTGTTAATAATTGCGTGTTCATCCCCGATTTCGTGGAAAATTGCGCTAAGAACGTAGCCCCTCCCTCTCTAGGACCATGTACGCGCCGCGTCAAAGCAATTTGTGCCGTTTCAGATAGGCCAAAAATCTCGGCCGTTCTTTTCACCGCTTGTTGCGGTCCGGCATCCATAATAAATACCGAGGTGGCAAACTCTACCATCACGGGATCAAAATCGTCTATGGATTGTGAGATCAAGCCCACTTGTACTTTCCATTTTCGTCCTTCACGCATATCCACCAACACTTGCTCGCGTATTGCACGTGTTTTAGCCGTGCGATGAAATTCATCGTAAATCAAGCGCTTTGGATCTTCACGAATTTCGCTAATGCGTTGTTGATGATATTGCCTATACGCCTCTGGCATATCCACCACCGAAGCCTCTGTTAAATAAAAATGGCGCGCGGTAATTTGTCGCGCCAACATATACATTACCCCGGTCTGCCTATCGGCAGCAGCACCGCCTATACGTGCAACCTCATCTAAATCTAGGGACACGATACGAACATCGCCCAAATCAAATTGGGTAATACGCGATAAAATAGGATATTCACGTACAGCCCCAGAAACCATACGCGAGAAAGAATCGATTAAACTTTCGCCGGTAGGCGCTTTAATATCACCAAACAAATCAACCACCGCGTGTGTGCGGCAAATAGACGCCGCATCTGCCAATAGTGGCATAGCATGGCGTTGTGCTAATTGCGCTTCATGAGAAAAGCCTGCTAAAAATAAAGCATCGGTTACTTCCCACCAAGTCGTGTGGGGATCGCGCACAAAATCCATTTCTTCTAAAATGCTATCGACAATGAGTTCTAAGCCCGGCGTGTATGTATAGGGATTACCACCCTCGGCTAAGGATTTATACAACTCATCCACCACCATCCCCGCCATATCGGCCATAGCATCATAAGGATTTTCTGCACCCAAGGGCGTAACCAACAAGGTCAAAAAATTCACCAAGAAACTTCGATCTTGAGGCATAGGGTATCTACAACCCAGTTGAGTATCGAAAGGGTTAATTGCATATTCCGGCGTCATGCGCAAACGATGGTA
This sequence comes from Gammaproteobacteria bacterium, assembly GCA_009885935.1. Classification (GTDB taxonomy): domain Bacteria; phylum Pseudomonadota; class Gammaproteobacteria; order UBA1113; family UBA1113; genus VFKP01. Next base: position 13,745 of record VFJT01000003.1, on the reverse strand, counting down.
TTGCACAAAATGCTGACTTTCCTTAGGCAAGGCTTCACGGATCAAAGAAATTAAGCCACTACTAGACGGGCCTATGTCGACTATAGCGATGCGCGGTAAACGCTGTAAGCCGCTGGATAAACACAGCGCTAAGTTAATGGCATTGGATAACACCGATTTACCCGAACCGGGTCTCGCGTATATTAGATCAATCCACGTCGTTTGTTGGGTTGAACCTGGATGATAAGGCCACGGCTTACCATCGGGAGAGCGAAACAAAACTGCACCGACCCGCCACTGCGAAGCAGGACGTGTAAAAGGAAGCATATAAACAACTTCAGACAACGGCGCCAAGGTAGCCACAGCATCGCTACTGCCGGTAACAGCCAACATGCTGGAAGCAGCTCCACTAAAAGGATCGCCAGAGACTTCAGTCACATCACAAGTGCCCCAACCTTGTATGGCTTTTGCCAATTGCGACGCGCGTGTACGTAATAAGCGTGGTTCGTCGGCGGGTGCCCAGGTGGCAGCAGCAACGCGCAAACGCACGACTGCATCCTCACTGTTTAATTCGGTTTCTTGTAACTGGTTAAGGCTATCGTGCAATAAACGATTCTGTGAGGATGAAAAAGATAGAATTGCCGCCACCGTTTTTTTAAATTGAGTAACATTGGTAAGGCCTTTGCTCTCAATAAAAAAAGAAATACGCCACGGAATGTGCGTAGGTAAGGTGCGGCGCAATAGGCCCATAAACGATTGCACTTCCTTAGGAAATAAATAAATAAAAACGCTGCTATAAAGTAGATCGCCTATGCGCACCGTGCGCAAATCGATGCGTTCAGCATCACGCACAAAAAGTTGGTCGGATAAAGTGGGATACATTACACTGGATATATCATAAGGGAAACGGTCTAAAACAATCTCTGGAATTTTATCCCCAGGCAAGCGCGGCGACCAATGTTTATCGGTAAAGCCGCTGTCTATGCTCATGCGCACCTGGCGCAAGGCTTCATGCACCGGCAAAATATTCAATTGCAGGCCTAGACCCGTTAAATCGTTATAAAACGAGCGCACAAAAGAGTCGTGAGCATTTTTTAGTTCTGGAATGGCAGCGGTCAGATTTTGCGTATCGTTAAAGGGGGGGAGCTTCAGTTCCTTCATTTTTTTTTGTTTTTCACGCTGAGCACTTTTCTGTTGATCGCTCGTCAATAGATACGGCCGCGTCCACAATACGAAAAAAACGGTTTCATGCCCACAATAAACGGAGAGGTTTTCTTCACGCTCATCGAGCAGATCGCTTAAAGCCAGGTTTAAATGTTGCGCGGTCTGTCTTGCGGGCAATAAAATATTTCTGATCTCTTCTCGTACTGCTTCTTTATCGTAGCCAAACACACATTGTACGCTGTGCCCTAGCCTAGAAAAACTGGTCATCAAAGACTGACAAATACCGCGATGTAACCGCTCAAATTCCGGATCGCCCACCAACCCATTCACGCCTTGCATACGCACAATCGTGAGCAAGGAGCCATCTTTGGCCACTAAAGTATGTTGATCCTCAGCCGTTTCTAATACGCAATAAGATTGTGTGGTTTGCCGCAACCCCGTGCTTACCCACGACAATAAGGTATCGAACATATCGAGCAAGTAATCCATGGGATTCACGACTATACTCCTTAATTAAACCGCTGTATTCAACTGCTGTACAATACTATTTTCTTCGGCTAACCAATCATCGATTTCTTGTTTAAAACAACTGCGCAAAGGCAATAAACGCAATTTGTCCAGCAACTCTGCCGGCGTTTTTTTATGGTTCCGCTGATAATCAATCAGAACTTTACCAAAATGATCGGGCTGACTCATGCCCTCCCCCAACTTAGTTTCAACTAGGGTGGCGCGATTACGCAGTGCTTGGTAAATGTTCTGTGCCGTTTCCTTGTAATCGCCATTGGCCTCCATCGCTTGCAACAACACATGGCTTAAACCACACAACTTGCTTTGCGACAGCTCGGGCAAAAAAATTAAGACGCCACCCCCATAATAACCCGCAGCCAAGCCATTTAGGAAATGGCATTGCGCACAAAATACACAGGAAGTGGCGAAATTAGCGCGCTTGTTATTTTCATAATTGTTATCGCGATTGACCAATTCCATATGCTGCTGCGACTTAAAACCACAGTATTGGCAAGTGTATTTATCCCGTACATATACCTCAGTTGCTAATTTCTGAAACACGGGGTGTCTTTTACGGGCTAAAAAGGCCTGAAAATTAGTTGCCGATGCTTGTAAAGTTAATTTGAGCACGCTGTATCCTTAATCAAAATATCGCGGGAACGCCTTTGTAAAACCGACCTCTAAGTATAATATATTAACAGGTAAAGTTTGGATTTACCAGGGGGGCGGCCAGGGTTAGATTATTCTCATCTTGAAGTGTAACGGGTATATAATTAGCTGTTATGGTGTTCATTATTCAGGATAGCCGCATTATTGACTAGCCCATAGCGCACAGCTAATAATGCCAAGGCTACATCCGTACGCACCTGCAATTTTGTATGAATGCGAGAGCGATAAGAAGAAACCAGTTTGGATTTTATATGCATCTTTTCAGCGATGTCTAGCCCCTTTACGCCCTCGATCAACATTAGGGCTACCTTCAGCTCTGTATCTGATAAAATACCAAATGGAGAACCATTGGCATCGTTTACATTTTTTGCAGCCATGGCTTTGGCTATTTTGGGAGTCAAATACTGTATGCCAGCAGCCACTGCACGTATGGCACTCAATAATTCATCGTTACCGCTATCTTTGCTTAAAAAGCCCGTAGCACCTGCTGCCAACAAAGTAGAAGGAAAGGGCTCGCTATCACAAGAACTAACCACCAATATACGGCTTGCAGGATAATTTTGTGTGATTTTTTGCGTTGCTTTCAAGCCGCCCATGCCTGGCATACGCAGATCCATGAGGATCACATCTGGATGATGTAGGCTCGTAAATTCAATCGCTTCTTCACCGCTAGCAACGTCACCAATGACTTCCATGTCTTCAATGCTGCTCAATAGATTTTTAAAACCATGGCGTATCAGCTGGTGATCATCAACAAGCAGTACTCTAATTAGTTTTTTCATTATAACGGCTCCCGTTTTCTCTGGCCTCGGCATGTCGGAAAATTCACACAACTATAGTACATATTTTGACACTTGTCAAAGAACTCTATCTTAATAGGCTGCTATATAACGGATTAACAAAGGTATAAGCCTTTTTTTCAGTCTCATTTAAGATAATGAAGTCTTTGATTAAATCACTGCGCTCTTCCTCTAGCAATAATCGCCAAGCTTCTTCAACCACTACCAAAGTAGGTTTTTTTTTGCATAAGACAAAATAGCTTCCGCCACATTTTCAGCGGGGGTACTACTAGGGTTGATTTCTAGCTCTAAGCGCATAGCATCATTACCTAGAGCGAGCTACCGTAGGGGCAACCCCCTGTGGTTGCCCCTACGGCAAGAATCTACACCTTCGCCAATTCCGTACGCATTGCGGCAATAGTTTGTTTATAGTCGGTTTTGGCTTTAAAAATGCTAGAACCGGCTATGAATTCATTCGCGCCATGCGCGGCAATGTCTGCAATATTGGACAGTTGTACCCCACCATCGACGGCTAAACGCACGTCCTTAAGCTGCTGCTGATCCAACCAGCGTCTCGCTTCCTTAATTTTTGTCAACGCGCTAGGAATAAAGCTCTGACCACCAAAGCCTGGGTTCACCGACATAATTAAAATGATATCGATTTTGTCTGCTACATGCTGTAAATAATCCAGTGGCGTTGCAGGATTAAATGCTAAACCGGCCAATAAGCCTTGTGAACGGATCAATGCCAAGCTACGATCAACATGGCGGCTCGCTTCAGGGTGAAAGATAATACTGCTGGCACCGGCTTTAGCAAAAGCGAGCGTCAAACTATCTACATCCTCAACCATTAAATGCACATCGATGGGAGCTTTAACACCATCGCGCCGCAAAGCCTCACATACCACTGGACCTACCGTTAAATTAGGCACATAATGATTATCCATTACATCGAAATGAATGCAATCGGCCCCTGCGGCTAAAACATCGTGCACTTCTTTACCCAAATGGGCAAAGTTTGCCGACAGTATAGACGGCGCAATTAGATACTTCATGGTAATAACGTGCTCCTTTTTTTCATCCTATCCAATAAAAAAATAAAATCCCCAAAGGGCAGACACAGGGGTCTACCCCTACGCCAAATTTTAAAATCTCTTTTCAATGGCATCAAATAATAAGCTACTAATATTCAAAGAGAAGGCTTTATCCAATTCGCGTATACAGGTAGGACTGGTAATGTTAATTTCCGTAACACACTCGCCTATAACGTCTAAACCCGCCAATAGAATACCGCGTTGTTTTAAAACCTTACCCACCGCTTGCGCTACTATGCGATCGTGTTCGTTTATCGTTTTCCCTACACCGCGTCCGCCACGCGCTAGATTAGCGCGGGTTTCCCCTTCTAGTGCCAGACGCGCTAAAACATAGCCTATAGGTTCGCCATCAATAATTAATATACGTTTATCGCCTTCACTGATGGCACTTAAATACCGTTGCGCCATCACTTTGCGCTGGCCGAATTCAGTTATCGTTTCAATCACCACGTTTATATTGGGATCTTTGGGCCTTAACCTAAAGATAGACGCCCCACCCATGGCATCCAATGGTTTAATAACTATGTCCTGGTGTTGCTGCAAAAACTCTCTCAGTTTATCCGCATCGGCGCTCACCAAGGTGGGTGGCGCATACTGCGGAAACTCGTTAATAAAAAATTTTTCGTTGGCATCGCGCAAGGCCTGTGGTTTATTCACCACCAAAGCACCCTGTTTCTCGGCTAATTCTAGGATATACGTGTTAAAAACATAATTCATATCAAAAGGCGGATCTTGCCGCATTAAGATCACATCTATTTCTGACAGCTGGATATCTTCTGCTGTAGTGCTTAGCTTATACCATTCGCGTTCATTTTGAAACACTTCTAAAGATTGCGCACTAGCGTAGGCCTTGCCATCTAAGCTGTACAACTTGTCTGGCGTAATGTACAATAAATCGTAATTGCGATTTTGCGCTTCCCATAATAACGCCAAGGTACTGTCTTTGTGATAATGTATGTGTTCTATGGGATCCATCACCACCGCTAGCGTTTTTCTCATAACACCTTCCTTAATTCATAGGCACTGGCCAATAAGGCGATGCGCGCTAAGACACTGTATGCATATAAACGGCGGCTCTTTGCATCATTTAAAACAGGATTATTGCACGGCCCTGCAAAAGGAATGGGTTCGAAATACATGCCTGGGCTATTCAGATTTTCATTATTGGCGCGCCCTTCGTGTAATCGATAAAAACCACCGACTACACATTGCCCCAGCATATAGACTACAGGTTCAGCGATCGCCTGATTATTGGGAACGATCTCGTGGCTGTACACCCCTTCTTGTATCAACACTGAGCTAATAGGCTTACGTCCTTTGCCTACAGACATGCGCGTGCGTGCCTTACGATTCATGGCATAAATTTCATCCACGCTTTGAATGGTCATAATACCCATGCCATACGTGCCTGCATCCGCTTTAACAATCACAAAAGGAGAATCTTTTATACTGTATTCGTCATATTTTTTTTGTATGGCCGTCAATAAAAACTCTACATGCTTGGCCAAGCAATCCTCACCTTCACGCTCCATAAAATTGATATCGCCACAGTTGCGAAATAAAGGATTTAACAACCACGGATCCAGTGATAATAGTTCCGCAAAAGCATGGCACACAGTTTGATAATGCAAAAAATGCTCTGATTTTAAGCGTGATGCCCAGCCCAAGGCTAATGGCGGATAGATAGCTTGTGTTATGCCAGTTAAAATCTCGGGGATTCCTTCGGATAAATCATTGTTTAACACTACCGTACAGGGTTTAAAATCGCCTATATGGACGCTATTACCGTTGTGCTCTAAAGGATATACAGTAAATTCTCCGCCACCTTCCACTTCAATGGTTTTCACACTGGTGACGGTAGGATCTATGGAAGCGATTCTGACGTCAAAACCCGCCTTGGTTAAAATAGACGACAATACCAACAAACTACGGAAATAATAGGCATTGCGTGAATGATTTTCTGGAATTAATACAATTTTTTCACACTGCGGCAAGTACCGTTGCCAATAGTGTTGCACCGCTAAATGCGCTAAAGGAATTTGTGTGGCATGAATGTTATTGAATCCCGCGGGGAAAAGGTTAGTGTCGATCACCGCCATTTTATAGCCGGCATTGCGTATATCTACCGAAGTGGTAAACGGCACTTGATAATCGCCCCACTGCTTTCTAAACCAAGTTTCTATCTTGACCGATTCGTCGCTTAACTTCATTTCCAACAGGCTTAAGGGCTGGTCATTTTCTTGTTTTAAAATAGGGGGATTTTGCATGGCGGCCTCAATAACGATAAAGATCGGGTTTGTATCGGGGTTAATTCTGTTAAATGCACGCCTAGTTTAGGCAATACATAGAGAAAGTATCACTATACACGGATTAAGAAGATTTTTCTATAAATTTGTCGTAACACCTCGTGCCTTTTCAAGGAAAGCACTTACTGGGCGCATCTTGCACGCAATGTTGATCCTAAAAAACGCGCTTATTTTAGTCAAGCATGCCCTTTTAGGGCATGGTTCAAATGCAGTGAACGCTCTGCTTTTGGAATCCAGTGATAACCGTATGATTAATATAATAATATTCATCTTGTTGGAAGAGAAAGTGTTCACTAAAACAGGGTCTTTTTGAACCCTACCTAAATTTGCTCCATTGTTCGCTGGCTTTATTACTTTTTTCGGGGGAATCGCCATTCTCCAAAATTTGTGCTTTATCTTCTGAATCGTTCATGTTCTTTCTCCTATCACTAAAATAAAAAACTGCTATCTCGTTTTGCTTTGACTATTGTCAAATTCACGTTATATTTATTTTGCTTTAACATAGAAATTTACCACCTTATCTAATGTTTCATAAAAATCCTGCTTTTCGAGCACGAAATTTAATTTTTCAATCGTACGCCTTGGAGCAATATTATTCGGATCTACCGTTGCGTACACCTTAGAAACACCCAAAACGTCAAATGCATATTGCACCAATGAATTAATTATCTCTGTTGCATACCCCTGTTTACAATAGGGCTCAAAAATAAAACAACCTATTTCTACCTCTTCAACGGGCTTAAAATCCAAATGTACTAATCCTGCTCTACCAATGATGATGTTATCTTTCTTTAAAAAAACCAGCCCCATTGAAAATCCATATCGCTCTTGATGGCTGATAAGCAAATCAAAAAACATCTTTATGCTTTCGTCCTTACGCGGCCCTCCAAAATATCGAGTTAAAAAATGGTTTTTTTGTTGGGAAAAATATTCCGCATAATCCATTCTGTCTAATTTCTTAATATAAAACCTTTCGGTTTCAATAAGAATAGTCTCTTTTTTTGCCATAAAATTCATCCCAAAATGAATGGTGCGCCCCATGCCTTATCACAGGGCACCTTACCCCAAACCCTACAACCCGCAAAAACAATACAGATGAATTTTGCATGGCAGCCTCGATAAAGGTCGGGAAGGAAAGCGCATACTGGACGCATCTTGCACGCAATGTTGATCCTAAAAAACGGACTTATTTTAGTCAAGCATGCCCTTACGGCAGCAGCTATCTCACTCGCTCAGCTGCGTCGACCCCTGGCGCACGCCAGCGAGGTAAACGTCGGTGATCTTGATACTTGCCAGTTGACTCGGATCAACGGTACGGGGATTCTCTGCAAGCACAATCACATCGGCATATTTCCCGACCTCCAGACTGCCGACCTTGTCGTCGATAAAGAGCTGATATGCCGCATCTAATGTCATCGCTTGCAGCGCATCGTCGATTGTGATGCGCTGATCGGGGCCGAGGATGTCCGGCGGATTAAGCTGAGGAATTCTCATTACTGCAGTTGATATGTTGCGTAGTGGATTTTCAGTTGTGAAGGTGCTGTCACTGTTGAAGGAGATACGTGTTCCCTGCGCCTTCAGTGAACCCGCCGGGTCGATGCGTTCTGCGCGCTCAGCCCCAAGGACCGACTGCTCGAGCACTTGTCCCCAGAAATAAACGTGTGGAATCGTCATGCTCACGGTGAGACCGAGTTCTTTTACGCGCTTGACCTGGCTTGCATTAGCGACAGTGAAGTGCTCGAGTCGAAGTCGGCGGGCCGCGGGATCCTTCGTGTTGGCCAGTAGCGCTTGATAGGTGTCGAGCGCTTGATCGATCGCTTTATCCCCATTGCAATGAACGGCAATTGCCCACCCCTGGTCGAAAAAGGGTTGCATGTCCGCCAACAGCTGGCTGTTTTGAAAAACGAGCTCACCTGTTTGGGTCGAGTTCAAGTAAGGCTCTTTAAGAGCGGCAGTAAAGCCTTGCACTGAACCATCGAGGGTGAACTTAATACCAATCACTTTGAGTTTATCATCACCACTGAAGGGGGCAACCGGCGCCGACTGGTTGTTCTCCCGAAGAACGACAGAACTCAGAAAGGAGCGGATCCGCACTGGCGAGGTGGGTGCCACTGACTGCAAAATGTTCAACCCGAGAGGTAGTCCGTAGGCAAGCCCTGTATTTAGATCTCCGGCGGTTGTAACCCCTTTTTGGGAAATCTGGGCGAGAACCGTTTGGTAATCGGCTTGAATTGTCTGAAGATCAGGTTTTGGAAACAGTTTCACGAAAGGAAGAAATGCAGGTGACTGCAGGAGTTGGCCATTAAGATGTCCGTTTGCATCTCTGGAGAAGGTGCCCTCCTGCGGATTGGGTGTGTCTTCGCTGATGCCCGCCAGTTGATAGGCTTTGTGATTCACGTAGGCAATATGCCCAGAGGCATTGAGTACAAAAATGGGGACGGTGGTAGATATCTCATCCAGATCGTCGACGCTCAGCGAAGCGAACAGCGGCGTAGTGCGCGACGGATCGACGTCGTTTCCGATCAACCAACCGTTGGCAGGTACGCTGGGCAGAGCCTTCGCAAGTGCTTTCTTCACATCCGCGATAGACAAGCCTCCCGGTTGTTCAGACCCGCAGTTTACCCATTTAAGATTCATGGCCATTCCATCTAAATGGAGGTGGGGCTCGACAAACCCAGGCATCAACGTCTTGCCGTTTAGGTTGATCACCTTGGTGGCGGGACCTTTTAAAGCCATGGCTGAGGCCTCATTGCCTACAGCAACAATAAGGCCGTTACGCACGGCCAGCGCTTCAACCGTTCCAACAGGCTTGATGGTGAGGATCGGCCCGCCAATGAAAATCGTGTCGGCCGGCTGAGAAACGAATGCGTTAGTAGTAGCCTGAGCTTTGTTATCCTTACAAGAGGTCAGTGCAAATGCCAGAGAAATAAAAAGGAATACTTTTACCGAGCGAGAGGATATAATAAAGCCCATAGTGCGACTCCTAGCTTCGTTGCAAAAAAAAATCAATCCTTGAAAAACAATGGCCCTAAGATAAGAAATAACATATAAATCAAAAAATTAGTGCCTGCGTCTCAAACTATAGCACATTTGGTTTTGGAAAATAAAAGCAATATGGATGAATTTTGCATAGCAGCCTCAATAACGATAAGAATCGGGTTTGTACGGACCTTCTTTATTCAAGCTTAAGTATTCAGCTTGTTCTAGCGTTAATTCTGTTAAATGCACACCTAGTTTAGGCAAATGTAAGCGCGCGACTTGTTCATCTAACAATTTCGGCAATACATAGACTTTGTTTTCATAATTTTTATGATGGCAAAACAATTCTATTTGCGCCAAGACTTGATTGGTAAATGACATCGACATCACAAAACTAGGATGTCCTGTGGCACAGCCTAAATTCACCAAACGACCCTCGGCCAAAATGGTAATACGTTTGCCATCGGGGAATATCACATGATCAACCTGTGGTTTGATATTATCCCATTCATATTGACGTAATGAGGCGATATCGATTTCAGAGTCAAAGTGACCTATATTACACACAATCGCCTCATTTTTCATTTGCCGCAAATGTTCATGGCGTATAACATGATAGTTCCCTGTACAGGTTACAAAAATATCGCCCTTATCTGCTGCTTGCTCCATAGTCACCACTTCCAAGCCTGCCATAGCTGCTTGCAATGCGCAGATAGGATCAATTTCGGTTATCCATACGCGCGCACCATAATTTTTTAAGGCTTCTGCACAGCCCTTGCCTACATCGCCATAGCCCAAAACAATGGCGATTTTACCGGCTATCATCACATCGGTGGCACGTTTGACAGCGTCAACAAAAGATTCTCTACAGCCATATAAATTATCAAACTTGGATTTAGTGACAGAATCATTCACGTTTAAAGCGGGAACTTTGAGCGTGCCTTTCTTTTCCATTTCATACAATCTATGCACGCCGGTGGTGGTTTCTTCCGTTAGTCCAAAAATACCTTTTAACAATTCAGGATGCTTTTCATGCAAATAAACCGTTAAATCCCCGCCATCATCTAAAATCATATTGGGTTTCCACGCAGGATCGCCCATCACCGTTTGCTCTATGCACCAATTGTATTCCTCTTCTGTTTCACCTTTCCAAGCAAACACAGGAATACCGCGCGCAGCAATGGCGGCAGCAGCTTGATCTTGGGTTGAAAAAATATTGCAAGAAGACCAGCGCACAGTGGCGCCTAGTTCTATGAGCGTTTCAATCAAAACAGCGGTTTGAATCGTCATATGTATGCAACCCACTATGCGCGCGCCTTGCAAAGGTTTTTGGCCGCGATATTGTTCACGCAGCGCCATCAACCCAGGCATTTCTGTTTCGGCGATTCGAATTTCTTTGCGGCCCCAATCGGCCAAAGCCATATCCGCTACTTTATAATCTACTTGTGTCATGTTGTCCTCTTTAATTATTGATCTACCGTAGGGGCAACCCCCTGTGGTTGCCCTGGTTAGGGCGGGCACGGGGGCCCGCCCCTACGAAAACATCGCGTTACTTCTTATATTTAATTTTGCTTTAACGCTTCTACCTTGTCTAATTTTTCCCAACTAAAGCCTTCTTCGTTGCGGCCAAAATGGCCATAAGCTGCTGTTTTAGCATAGATCGGCTTATTTAAATCGAGCATACGTATAATACCAGCTGGCCTTAAGTCAAAATGCTGCTCAATCAAGCGAATGATAGCATCGTCACTCATTTTAGCAGTGCCAAAGGTATTCACCGAAATAGAAGTAGGCTTAGCCACACCGATGGCATAAGAGACTTGAATTTCAATCCTAGAAGCGATGCCTGCTGCAACTATATTTTTAGCCACATAACGGCAAGCATAGGCCGCGGAGCGATCGACCTTGCTAGGATCTTTACCAGAGAAACAACCGCCACCATGACGTGCAAAACCACCATAGGTATCGACAATAATTTTTCTACCCGTTAAACCGCAATCGCCCAACGGACCGCCTATAACAAAACGTCCTGTAGGATTCACTAAAAAGCGCGTTTCTTTAGTCAATAAATTTTCAGGGAAAACAGGTTTGATAATTTCTTCTATAACGGCTTCGCGCAGATCGGCTTGACTAATATCGGGATCGTGTTGTGTAGACAATACGACGGTATCTACACTCACAGGAATATCATTTTCATACCGAAACGTCACTTGGCTTTTAGCATCAGGTCTAAGCCAAGACAATACTTTCTCTTTACGCAACTTTGCTTGGCGTTGTACTAAACGATGCGCATAAGTGATGGGTGCAGGCATTAACACATCTGTTTCATCGCTAGCATAACCAAACATCAAGCCTTGATCACCCGCGCCTTGTTCTTGCTCACTGCTTTTATCCACACCCATGGCGATATCCGCGGATTGCTTGCCTATAGCGGTTAACACCGAACAAGAATGGCCATCGAAACCTAGATCAGAATGATCATAACCAATTTCAATAATTTTCTTACGCACTAAGTCTTCAATATCCACCCACGCACTCGTGGTGATTTCACCCGCGACCAAAACCATACCCGTTTTAACCAATGATTCGCACGCAACGCGTGCACGCGGATCTTGTTTTAGTATATGATCTAAAACCATATCCGAAATTTGATCGGCAATTTTATCGGGATGTCCTTCCGACACCGATTCTGATGTAAATACAAATTGTTTTGTCATAATATCTCCGCAATATAGTACCCAACGCGTTGAGAGGTGTTATTATACTTGCTTTAAGAAGGTTTTACACTAAAAATGCCTAGTATAATGATTGATAATAACGATTCATTCACCTATAACATAGTACAATATTTTAGCACGTTGGGTTACCCGCTAACAGTCTTTACCCCCGATCAAATCGACCTAAAGGGCATACGTGCCCTAGAACCCACGGCCATAATACTCTCACCCGGCCCAGGACACCCCCAGGAAGCCACCTTAGCCATGGAGATTGTTCAAAATTTATCCTGCCCAATTCTAGGTATTTGCTTAGGAATGCAAGTGATAGGACTAGCTCAGGGCGCCGACATTATCCGCGCACCCGAACCCATACATGGCAAAACCTCCGCCATTCACCACACACAAAAAGGCATTTTCACACAGATGGCTACACCCTTTGCCGCCACACGTTACCATTCGCTGGTGGTAGATCCGCAATCACTACCCGATGATTTGGAAGTATTGGCCTGGACTGAAACCACTGCGGGTGAAATAGACGTCATAATGGGCCTACAACATCGCCACAAACCCATCATGGGCGTACAATTTCATCCCGAGTCCATTTTAAGCGAACAGGGCTATAAGCTTTTCGATAATTTTTGTACATTGGCAAGATTGTGGACTTGAGTTTTAGGAAATCAACATGAACATAAAAATTGCTACACGCGGCAGCAAATTAGCCTTAGTACAGACCGATCTCGTCATTGCCGCATTGCAACATCACTATGCTGATCTAAAAATAGAAAAGCTTGTAGTGTTGACCACAGGCGATCAAATACTAGATAAATCGCTGGCTGAATTGGGCGGAAAGGGCTTATTTATAAAAGCTTTGGAAGAACGTCTATTAACAGGTGTAGCCGATATCGCGATGCATTCGTTAAAAGACATGCCGCCTGCACTAGACGATGATTTTTGTATAGCCGCCGTTCTAGAACGGCAATCACCACATGACGTGTTCGTCAGCGAGAAATACAATAGCATCGCTGCCCTTCCTTCCTGTGCCATCGTTGGCACTAGCAGCGTGCGTAGAAAGGCAGCTTTATTACAACTGCGTTCCGATTTAGATATACGCATGATTCGCGGCAATGTAGATACTAGACTTAAAAAGTTAAGTGACGGGCAATTCGACGCCGTGATCCTCGCCGAAGCGGGCCTTAAAAGATTGGGCTTAGAGCAACATGTTAAAGAAGTTTTAGCACTAGACAGTTTTACCCCTTCTGTAGGCCAAGGAATTATCGCCATCGAATGTCTACAAAAACGCGACGATCTAATCGCGCTATTACAAAAGATTAATCACCCCCCAACCTATGCCATCATGAGCGCCGAACGCGCGATGAACCGAGCGCTGAAGGCATCCTGTAATTCACCCGTAGGTAGTTTTGCAACGATAGCGTCTGATAAATTGCATCTATTGGGCGTAGTATGGAGTTTGGATGGATTACAAAAAATTGAAACGCAGCAATCCGGAGCTATTCAAGACGCAGAGAAAATAGGAATATTGGCGGCGGAAGATTT
>VFJT01000194.1 GCA_009885935.1 Gammaproteobacteria bacterium | reverse complement strand
TTTATTGGATAAGGGGGTTTGAGAAAATTTTAAAATATTTGTGTCCACTCGCCCCATCATTGTGAGGAGCGCAGCGACGATGCAATGATGGGGCGAGTAGTTACGATTTTAACTCTAATTGCGTGCTGGACGCCAGTAATTGTTGCAAATTGATATGGCCGCCAAAACCTTGGGCATCACCGCCCTCATCATGAATATCGTATTGGGTATCATAACGCACCCTATCGTAATCAGCGCCAACGCTCATTAAACTATGAGGCCATAAGTGTAATCCTGTTTCTACCGTGCCATTCCAATCTACACCCCCCGCAATACGGCGTTCATCTAACAAATTAATGTTATCGCCTAAGTCTATGGTCTTATCCGATAAATCTTTACTGCCTGCATGCGAATAATGACTACCAATTTGCAAATCTTTGAACGTTTCACCCCCTAGCCAATATTGATAGGCCGCACCGATAGCGGCTTGATTCACCCATTGCTTTGTTTCGCCCGTGTAGAAATCAAAAGGGAGATTCTCATCTAAATATTCACCCGTGATTTTAATACGGTTTTTATCGTTCAGCGCAAAAGCATAAGTACCATTGGTTCGCAATACCTTGGGACCTGCAGCCAATTCAACAGCAGCCGCATTTTCATTATTAAAATCAAGCAGTACTTTGGCATCTCCAACAGCCCCTAAAAGAGAATCTTGATCAACCGATAAATCTACTGGGCGATTATTTTTTACACCTTGATCACTATTATCAGCATCGAATATATTTATATTATCTTGAACCGGTATACTGACCTCATTAGTATCAGCAAGCACTTCAACGGCAAAGAAAGTTATTACAAAAATAATTAAATAAGAAAATCGGCTGTGTTTTTGATTTGGCTGTATACCTTTTTTGCGTAATGACATCTTTTCGGAAGCCTCCCTTTGATAGTTATCCTCAAGCGAGGCCGATTATCGCTAATTTCAGCAGAAAAGTCAAAGATCCCATTTCAATCCAGCGTTTGTCTATAGCGCTTCATCGAAAACAGCAGCATAACGCAAGCAAACAACAGCATGGGCCAAATGTCCACCCACACTTGTGTTATACCATTGCCTTTTAACAAAATTCCACGAACAATGCGTATCATATGGGTTAATGGCAATCCTTGGCTTATAACACTAGCCCAATGCGGTAAGCCGTAAAAAGGAAACATAAATCCCGACAATAAAAGCGACGGTAGAAAAAAGAAAAAGGTCATCTGCATTCCTTGCAACTGATTTTTAGCCAAGGTTGAAAAGAGTAGGCCCATCGATAAATTAGCAATAATAAAAGGAAAAATGCACAGGAATAACAACGCAATACTACCCTGCATAGGGATATGGAACAACAATTTCGCCATCAGCAAAACCGTGATGCTCTGCGCGTAGCCCAATAGAATATATGGTAGCATTTTACCCAGCATCACTTCTTTTGGCTTAATCGGTGTGGCCAATAAACTTTCAATGGTGCCTTTTTCAATTTCGCGCGTAATGGATTGCGCCGTTACCGTAATCATAGACATGGTTAAAATCACCCCCAATAATCCCGGAATAATGCTATAACTGGTGATGTTTTCGGGGTTATACAAGGGATGACTAATAACTTGGAAACTGGGCGCTTGATAGCGCAGCGTTTGTGTCCCCCCCAATAATAAAGGATCGAATACGCTTCTAGACAGTTGCTCCAAAGCCTGCATGGCCGGACCAATGGCTACACCATCGGTGGCATCGGCTTCCACTAAAATATTAGGTTTGTCGCCGCGCAAAAAATCACGGGTAAAATCAGGTGGAATGGAAAAAATAAATAATACTTTATTTTTTCGCAACAGATCTTGTGCTTCTTGTTCGCTGTGTGACACCTGCACAATACGAAAATAGTCCGTATTTTCAAGGCCCGTTACAAAAGCCCGTACATAAGGACTATTGTCGCCTAACAGCAAGGCTGCCGGTAAATGCTTAGGGTTGGTGTTAATCGCATAGCCGAATATAATCAGTTGTATAATGGGGATCCATAAAATCAAGCCGAGGGTCACTTTATCACGGCGCATATGTATAAATTCTTTCTTCAGCATAGCCCCTAAACGATTTAAGAAAGAATCGCTAAACTGCAGTTGTTTATCCATGCACAGCCTCTTTAGGCTCAACTTTAATTAACGCAATAAACACATCTTCTAAGCTAGGGGGTATTTCTTTTAACTGCACGGGATGTTGCTTGGCAAAAGCGGTTAGATTTTGCAGCATTTTATCGTGATCATAACCGCTGATATGCAACGCATTGCCAAAACTACCTACTTGATCCAAAGCAGGCAATTGCCGTAATGCGGGTATGTGGTTTTGAATGTTTTTGCCCGTGAGTTGCCAGGTGTATAATTTAGCCTCCTGTACAATATGTTGTGGCGTACCACGCGCTAGAATATCCCCATAAGCAATATACGCTAAATCGGTACAACGCTCGGCTTCATCCATGTAGTGCGTTGCCACCAAGGTGGTAATACCCTGTTGCGATAAGTCATGCACATGATCCCAAAATTCGCGCCGCGCTTTGGGATCCACCCCAGCGGTGGGTTCATCCAGTAATAATAGTTTAGGTTGGTGTAAAATGGCGCAAGATAAAGCTACGCGTTGCTTCCAACCACCGGATAAGGTTTCCACTAATTGCTTGCGTCGCTCATATAAGCCTAGATCTTGCAAGGCTTTTTGCACGTGCTCTTTGCGTTTATCCATGCCATAAATCATGGCCACAAAATCTAGATTTTCTTCTATATTGAGATCGTCATACAAGCTAAATTTTTGAGTCATGTAGCCGCACTGTTTTTTAATTTCGCGCGATTGGGTTATCACATCTAAGCCCAAACACTGACCAGAGCCACCATCCGGTGTTAATAGACCACACAACATGCGAATCGTCGTGGTTTTACCGCTACCATTAGGGCCTAAAAAACCAAACACGCCACCTTTTTTAACTTGCAAATCAATACCATTGACGACGGTAGTATTGCCAAATTTTTTGGTGAGTCCTTTAACATCGATCGCCAACTGCTCAGTGTTCATTCAGGATCCTGTAAATAGACGGTAACCGGACTACCGGGATGAAATGTTAAGGCTATTGCTGCCGGCAATTGCGCTTCTACCCTATACACTAATTTTGACTTAGATTCTTCACTGTAAATCACGGGCGGTGTATATTCAGCTTCTTTAGAAATAAAGCTCACGGTAACCGCTTTGGCTTTTGTTTTCCCATCCACTTTAAACCACACCGTTTGCCCCAATTTAATATGGCTATAATTAGATTCTGGGACATAAAATAAAACGCGTATTTCTTTAGGGCTTAAAATGGCTAATACGGGTTGTCCCGCGGGGATAAACTCGCCGGGCCTAAAGAAGGTATCAAAAACAATCCCCTCATCGCTGGCCAGTCCCGTTTTTTGCGATAACTGCCAAGCAGTGGCTTTCATTGCGGCTTCTGCGGCATTGACTTTTTGTGTTTGTGCTTGGATCAGATGCTGACGTGCGCCCAATTCGGCCTCGGCAAGATTGGATTTCAACTGACTGACTTCTTGCAAACGCGTAGAATAATCGGCCTCTGCACTGTCTAAGGCGGCTTTACTCACCACCTCTTTTTTATATAAACGTTGATTGCGATCTAAGGTGATTTTGGATAATGCCAATTGCGCTTCTGCACCCAACACATTCGCGCGCAGTGCATCTAAGATGGTATTACGTTGCCCGTTTTCTAAATCGGACAAGGTTTCTTGTTCTGCAGCCAGAGTATATTGCGCTTGATTCAAATAAGAACGTTCCGGTTCTGGATCCAGTTGATAGAGCTTTTGATCTACTTTTACCGGAGCACCGCGAGCAACGTCTAAATCGTACAGCTGTCCCGACACTGGCGGTGCAACATAGATTAAATAAGCTTCAATATAGCCTAGATAGTGGGGATTTTTTCCACAGGACGACATCAGCACACACAGACTCAGTACGCCTAAAATTTTAAAAACACGTAAGCACATCCTTTTCAATCTCTCCGATGGTAAGTATCATAAAACCCTGTCATTGCGAGCGCTAGCGAAGCAATCCAGGGGGTTAAAATCACTGTTTTATATGATCCTCGTTATTTATAAGTCCTGCAGCCAGTAATATTCCTTTTCATTTGTAATATTTTCCTGGATTGCTTCGCTAGCGCTCGCAATGACGAATGCCTCTATTTCCTTGCTCTAGAAAGCCAGTCCTTTCTGTTTCTTTCAATATCATGGGTCTACACTTTTGCAAACGAAAACGCCATAATTTGCGACACTGTTTCTTGCTTGAATACAGATAATAACAATCTATCTATTCCCAATGCAACGCCCGCACAAGTGGGCAATCCTGCCGTGAGGGCTGCCAATAAATACTCATCTATAACCACTTCCGGCAAACCCAAACGCCGTCTTTTTTCATTATCAGCGACAAAGCGATGCCGTTGCGTAGCTGCATCTTGTAATTCTTGAAAGCCATTGGCCAATTCTATGCCATCGATATACACTTCAAAGCGCTTAGCCACCGTACCATATTCTGTTTCAGCCAAGGCGGCCAATATCGCCTGACTAGGAGGATAATCATAGACAAAAACCAGCCCTTTTCCCCGCCATTGCGGCTCAATCACGGTGGCCATTAACCACATCAACCACATGTCTTTGTCGTTGACATCCACCGTGTCGGGAACCGTCACTCCATGCGTTAGCGCACTATGTTGCAATTCCTGCACACTCACCTGACTAGGGTCTAGTGACAAGTACTCTAAAAATACTTGCCTATAACTGTAATGCATCATAGGAATGGCGGGTAAAAATTGCTGTATCAATTCGGCTACTTCAACCATCAGTTGCTGATAGGTCCAGTCTACGCGATACCATTCCAATAAGGTAAATTCAGGATTATGGTAACGGCCCTCTTCATCGCCACGGAACGCTTTTCCCAGCTGATAAATAGAGCCACACCCGCCCGCCAATAGGCGTTTCATGGCATACTCGGGCGAGGTTTGTAAATAACAGGCTTTATTCATATCAGCCCCATCCACATAAGCACGCCACGATTTTATAAAAGGATCACTAGAGCCATGATGGCTCAATAACGGCGTTTCAACTTCCAATACGCCCCTACACTCAAAAAAATCACGAATACGCTTTAAAGCCTGCGCCCGTTGTTTTAATAGATTGACCGTCGCGCCACTACGCCAAACATCATTCACCCTCGGTGATCCCCGCCTCAGCCCTCACTTTAGCCTGTATTTTTTCAGTCAATTCACGCACAAAAACAGCCATTTCACTGCCTTCTTGATAAGGCACGTTGTCTGGCGGATAAAATGTAGCTGAAATCATATCGTCTAACAACTCATGGGCGATATTGCCCGCATGTCGGCCTGTTTTACCCAGCAAACGCTCTAGGCGTTCTATACACGCTTTCACTTCATTCCTAGAAACAATAGGCTTTGAAAAAGCTTCAAATTTTTCACCCATTAACATAGGCACCAAAGGATCGGTCAAGCGAAATGGTGTAAAAAGGTTCATTTGATTAAAAGGCATATCGTCTAAATCGTCTTGTACCACAGGTGGCGCATTCTTTTGTTGGAAAGATTGTAACGCCATCATAGCCGCTACCACTGGCTCGCTGCCGTCCTCTGTGTCATTCATCGCCTTAGTGATCAACTGTAGATCTTCATCCACAGGAACATTGGCGCTAGCAAACATAGCCTCCACTTGTGTAATGGCGTCATTAAAATGCTTTTCTCGCTGTTCAAGCTCCAGCAACATTTTGGTGGGAGGGGCTTCTACGCGCAAGAAATGGTTCAAACGCATGTGCGCAACAGGGGCTGGGGCCGCATAAAACATTTGTGCACGCACAATGCGCGATTTAAAGAAAATATGGGCTTCCCCTTCGCGCTGCTCTTTCAAATCCAAGAGATCAATACGTTGTCGTTTTTCTGCCGAAGAACTGCGGGTATCCATGTAGTTATTCATTAAACTACTGCTATTGGTTTGGAAAGTATCCACCTTAGTCACATAAGATTCACCGGCTGTTTTTGAGAAGAATTCCCATGTTTCAATAGGATCTTCTAATTTCATACAAATTTTAATGTTCGTGTTGGCACCAATAGAAGCGGCTTCTTCCTTAGACGCTTTTTGGAATGCCGGTAAATCTTGTCCGGCAAAGATGGCTGAAAAGCCCAATGAGCGCGCCTGTGCAGGTACCACAGCAAAGCCTTCAATGGCATAATAACCATACTCGTCCAAAATACACATAAAAGGGGTAAGCGCGTTAGTGGGTTTTCTAGAAATCAATTCCCGATAACTGCCTTCGACTTCACTGCCTAGACCCGCCGACATCATCGCCTTTAAGGTAGAAATAATGACTTTTCCTAAATTCGCCAATTCGTCCGGGGCTTTTTCCAAAGCGGGTAATAGTACTATTAAAATGCGTCTATTTAACACCACGTCTTTGAGATCCACCTCAGCTAATTTGACACGTAAAATATGGCCATAGGTATCGGCTAAGGAAGTAAATACCCGCGTTAATTGCATGGTGATAAAACCATGCTGTTCCAATACTTGTGATACTTGTTTTCCTTTTTTGCTTTTATCGTAACCGGGTAGATTATCCAAATAGTGCGAAATCGGCTGCATTACCACTTCTGGAACATCGTGCAAAGGCACCGACTCTCGGTGTTCACGTGGAAATAATTTATCGACAACCATACTTTCTAATTTTTCCAAAGAAAAATACAGTCGTATCGTATGTGCATCCAGAAGAATATTGCCTTGATCGCGCATGTACACCAGAATTTTCATCAAAGCTTCGACAAAGGAGATGGCGCGCCCTTTCCACATATCCCCATCGGGAGAAGAGCCTCCGGAGTCCATCATGCTCACCACCAACTGCGTTAACATGCTAGAAGAACCGTTTGAAAAGGGATTTAAAGTGTTAGAGATTTTCTTTTCCTGACGGCCTACGATATCGCGCGCGCCGGTCATAAAGTTAATAATCAATAAATCGTCTTCCCGTCCCATGGATCGCGTCATGGAAAATATCTTCGCAAATAAGGAGTTATCGCCCTTACCATCCACATAAATAAAGCCGCTGCCATACACTAAAGCATTATAGGCAATCGATACCAGCGCTTCTGTTTTACCGCTACCCGTTGAGCCGAAAATAAGTACGTGCGTACGCAAGTCATCATTAGAAAACCATAATTCCTCATTGGTTTTACGGTCATTGCCAAAAAGTGCAATGCCGCGAGCACGATTATATTCTTTAGAGCCCGCCTTTAAATCCCCATAATCGATCTGCCCAGAAAACTGCGGTAAACGAAAGGGTAAAGTCACTTTGCGAGTGCGTTGGTAAAAATAAATGCTTAGCCCTACGGTGAATAAAAGATCAACCCATGCAGGAAAAATAAAACCAATGATGATACAAAATACTAGGCTCGTCGCTACGCTGCCAGGCTGCGAAAGAAAATCGGCAATGCGCTGCCCTAAGGTGCGCGTATCGCGTATGAGCAGACTGGCATCTTGTTCCTGGTGACTGTCTAATCCCCGTTGTGTGGGCGCTTTTCTAACCATAATCTATTCCTTCTCTTCATCCGGCACATAAACCAAATCATCAATAGCATCTTCCAAGCTGATAACCGCTTCTTCAATCATAGGCGACATCAAACGGTAGCCTATGGTTTTTTCCGCATAAAAATGGGCAAAAATACCCGCTACTTCCGGAAACACCGTTTGCCTGCCTACGGAGTTCAACACATACCATAATACTCTATCGCGTGGTTTTAACCACAAAAATTCAGCCGATGCCAGCACTCCATCGCTGCGCGCTAATTCCAACATAGCGGCCAACACGCCATATTCAAACGCATGACGCGCCATAATTGTTTTCACAATCTTATTGTCTGTGTATTTCGTTAACAGCGCATCTACGCCACTAAAATTGAGTGTCGGATCCTTGGCAGAAAGAGCAATTTGTTGCAACAGTTTATTGCCCATATCCCTATCCCCCATTGCTTTAGCGGCAAAGATTACAAGTAAAGCACGGCGCTGTGCTGTCAATTCCTCTGGGGAACGCCACAATTCGCCTAATTGTCTAATAAACACTTTATGCGCACGGTATTTATTCACTTTAGCTTCATAACCCATTTCACGCGATAGACCCGTTGCTCCTAACTGCTTCTTTTCTACATCCAGCAATTTATATTTTTTAGAAAATTGCATGGCTGTCAATGCCATCGCCCAAGGACCTTTTTGAATATCTTGTTTTACCAAATCCAAACCCAAAACCACACTGGCATAAGGCCAATTTTTCACTTCTTGTTTCAGCAAAGATTTCATATTAAAAGTTTTACAAAAACGCGTTGCGGCACTAGCACGATAAACGCGTACAGCCAATAAAAGAAGGATAACGCCAAAGGGATACCGTAAATAACGCCCTACTTCTGCAGCCACAGCCAGTAATTGTGCCACGGTGACACTTTGCGGCGATGCAATGGCAATAGCATTTTTTAACGGTAATATTTTAGGGGTAAATAACCCTATAAAGCTCGCTTCCCAAAATTTTACTTGCAATACCGCCGCAACGATAGCGATGTGAAAAAAATACCAGATAAATATAGACCCAATTACGAGTGCTGATATGATCCATAATAGATCCATACCCGTATCGTTTTGCCCCTGCCCCTGTTGTCCGCCTCCTGGTGCCATGTGTTATACCTCAATTAATTTGTCTTTTTGTACCCAATAGACTTTATCTCTATGCTTAAATTGGCGCAATTGAGATAATTCAATTTTTTGTACGGTTAAGAGCGTACAATCCAAATAGCGATCGCGTTTAGGCGCTGTATACAAGCTTAAATCTTGTGAAATGTTGATACAAGCACTAAAAAATCCATAGCTATCATTGCGTAAACTCTGTTCAGCCAAAGCCCACTCGTCGTAAACGGCCAAACCATTTTTTTCACAAAACTTTACCATTTCTAATAAAATAGGGATGCAGTTCATGCCTTCAGCCGCCCCCCCTAACTTAGGCAAACCACGATGGAACACCCGTATATAGATCATTTTCTCATCTTTGCTTTGCAGCATATTGTGTCGCTGATAGTCTTCTTTAGAAATGCTATGCATTTCCCCTGCAGGATCTGGGTTTATAGTCAATTGTGAATGCAATTCATGACTTAAGCGCATTAACTCATTCAATAAAATAGCAAAACTGGTTGCTTGCCCGGCATAACACGTTTCCATTCTTGTGATCGCTTCGGCGAGCATATTAAGCAACACATAACTAAGATAAGGATCGTCCATGTGCTCCACAGAATAGGTAGTCACGTGTTTCTGTTCTAATTGATGCCCAATGTCTACAGCGTGTTGTAGCAAAATACTGGCCGCATCTTTTAATTCTTGCAAGCTAGCTTTTTGCGGCTGTACCCCTGAACGACCAAAGACCGCTTCCCCTTGTTCAAGCGGCTTACTTTTAATGCTAATGATTTTTTCTAAAACGGGAATATAGCGCTTACACAACTGGCTGATGGCTTGTAGCGCTTCACCTGTAGTTTGAATGCCTTTATGTGGTTTCTCATGATCGTCAATCATACATCAATTCATCCAACACCACTGCTTGTAGATTAGGCGCTGTTTTGGCCAATTCATTCATCACATCGGTGATGCACAGTATACGTAAAATATCTGGCGTTACCGCATCAAACCCCACTTTAACCCCTAATAAAGTGCCTTCTTGTTCTTCAAAAGAAGCCCCTAAGCCATAACCCAAACACAACGACGACAGTTGTTCAGCGCGACGCACAATGGCCGGAAATATTCCCACATCGGAAAATACTTCTTCAGCCATGAGCTCGCGACCATTTAAGGTAAAACCAAAACTCATGGTTTTCATGACTGCAACTAATCTTTTTTGTAAATCTATCATTTTTCCATCACATTAACTTATCATCTCGCCACCACGGCCTACATAATTTACGCGACCCGGCTAGTAAAGATCGCGCCCAGCGACCAAAGACAGTCATCGTAAAACCCAATCGTTCTAAAAGAGCAAAAAAAAGGGTTATTGTTAAAAAGGTCCAAAATGTCCACCAGCGTATATGCACCAAGAGTAATAAACACGGCAAGGCGGAGCGCGCATCAATAACAAAGAAGCGTGCTGGACGCACACTGTCACGCCAATGGGCTCTGACGTTTAAGCGCGCCATTTATAACAACCGACCGTTCTAATTATTATCATTTGGCTTTAGTGACATCCCGTACTTTTATGAAACCCTATATTGAGTATACATCCATATGGCGTTATGATAAAGTGATTTCAGTTAGATGGTGCTTTTCAAGGTTAAATAATATGCGAATTTATCTTAGTTTGCTGATACTGGGTATTAGCTTGACAGCCTGCACATTACCTGCACAAAATGCCAATGCCCTTCCTAAAAGTCCGCATGTAGATCCTGCAGAAGAAAAGCTGGCCGAAGCGGCCGATAGTGTCAGCAAATCCCTACAAAGTTTGGCCGAAAACCAACAGGCCACTAATCCGACGCCCAAACACTACAGCGCCCCCGATCCTTCTGATTATGGCATGTCCAATTTAACCAGTATGAATTGGTCCGGACCTATAGAGCCCTTGGTGACTCAAATTGCCAACGCATCGGGTTATAAATTGCGTGTCTCGGGAGTTTCACCCGCGATCCCCATATTGGTCAGTGTTAATGCAAAGGACATTCCCTTAGGTCAAATCTTACGGGATGCGGGTTACCAATGCGGTAATCGTGCTGATATTGTAGTTTTTCCACGCTCTAAGGTGATTGAGCTGCTTTATGCGAACAATTAAACGATTTAAGTCTAGACTGTCTAAGCTATTTTGCCTGTGGCTATTGGCTGGCATTCTATTTTTATCGGCTTGTACCCCTGAATACGATACCACCGTTTACCCAATGAATGCCGATACCACCAATCTGGCACAATTGCGCGTCTTACGGCAAGTTAAAATGGAAAAAACGGATGGCTCAGAAACCATTAATTCTATGCGCTTGTTGGGCTTACATCAAGCCGCACTCACCGTTGGGGCACAAGGTGCTCTGGCCAAACGCAGTATAGATTTAAACGGTGTGTTTAAGACCCAAGCCCCACGCCTAGATCAAATTTTTAATTTTAACCTCATGATGTTAAACAACAATGTGCTACCACCGGTGCTCACCGAAGGCATCAATACCCTAAACTTGCAAGATCCCAGCACCATCCGCATAGCAGATAGAACCTACTCCATCGTATCACAAGCCCGTTTTGTGACGATTCCGCCTACTTGGCGCGATTATTTATTTATGAGTTATAAAAAGCCCGATGTACCGGATAAAACTTTATTGCCTAAAAATGCCGCCGAAGTAGCAGAATGGAAAACATATGTGCAAAAAGGCTGGGATGAAGGATACACACAGGCCAATAATATTTTTACCGATAATTTAAATCGTTTAACACGCGACTATACCGGTATGGCCTTGTATCGCTCGCTCTACAATCAAAAAATGATCAGCGCACCTTTTGTTGCCAAAGCAAATCTGGGCATTACCGGTGGCGGCGATAATTTAACTATCAACGATTCAGTGCTACGCATCACAGCCGTACCGCAACTGAACACTGAAAGTAAAACCTGGACACCTGCAGTGAGGGAGCCGCAGTGAGGTTTTGACTTTTGCGTAAACGCTAGGGTCTGTATCTTTAAACAACCTGCAATAACTCTGGAATTCTTTCAGCTAAATACAACGGTAAATACATTAGACCCCGCTGTTGATCGGTATAGGGTGGCTTCGCAGATAAAATAATGCTACGTTTTGGTTTATATTTAGCTTTATATTTTTCTAGACTTTTTGCTCGCGTTATATTACCTGCCTTTACTTCTATAGGAACAATATCGCCCTGGTAAGACAGCAAAAACTCAACTTCCGATCGATCTTCTTGCCAACTGAACAATGGCGATGATTGTCGTGCTATTAACTGTTGCCCCACAAAATTTTCAGCAAAATATCCCTTGTATGTGCCATAATTATATTGCCAGATAGTACTCGGATCAACCGCTATCATGGCACCCAACATACCTACATCAAACATGAACAATTTAAATATATTTTCTTTTATATACGCTTTTACAGGTTGCTCAAAAGAACCAACAATAGGGAGGCGAAAAACTAGTTTTGCAGCTTCTAACCAATCAAGAACACCAACCAATTGACTATAGCGATGAATTGTCGGAATAATATCTTTGAATCTAAATCGATTAACACTGTCATCATAGTGACCTGCTAATTGCATAGGCACTGCACGCCAAGTGCGATCAATATGCATGGCATTTATTTTGCCTGAATGTTTTGCTATATCGGCATAATATGCAATCATTAGCTCTTCTTGCTTAGAACGTACCAGTTTCGTTGCATCAAAAAGATCTTGTTGTGTATTTCTAAATACATCCACAACCTCAGGTAAACCCCCTGTTATAAAATAGTGTTTTAACCGTTGCCATAAATAATCATGTTTAATCTCCGAAATACTATCACCATTTTTATAATTAAGAATAAGCTCAAAAGCTTGTTCATCAGCAATGCCCGCTAAAAATTCTGAAAATGTCATCGGATAGAGATGCATCATATCTACTTTACCAACAGGAAAAGAGCTTTCATTTAAATGTAATCCTAGCAAAGATCCCGCACTGCATAAAGCAAGCTCAGGTATATCCTCGCAAAAATATTTTAAGCTCGTTATAGCATTAGGACAAGCTTGGATTTCATCCAATATCAATAAATCTTGGTGCAGATCAATACGCGTTTGTAACTGAAAACTGAGATCTTCCAGAATCCTTCTGGGATTAAGATCAGCTTGGAATAATTTAATAAAAACGTTTTGTTTTTCGAAATTGATAAGATGCACTCTATTGAACTCAGTTTGTCCAAATTCAGTCAACAAGAAAGTTTTACCTGTTTGCCGCACACCTTGCAGCATCAACGGTTTACGCTTGGGATTATTCTTCCAGGTAATTAATTGTTTCATCAAAAATCGTTTCATAGAATACCAAAATCTCTACTATTTTGATGATAGTATATTCTAAAATAACACTTTTTGCAAGTTAAATATGTCTTATTATGACACTTTTTGCAAGTTAAAAGTGTGTTATTACGGCACTTTTTGGGATAAGCTTATGATATTTAAGGTAGAACTAAGGATTTGTTCAGTACGCAAGTTAGGGGTATTAAATGCCCGCCTTAAAAAGTTGCTCAAATGAAAAAAAACCGGCATAAAAAATGTGAACACTAAGAACGGCAATAGAAAGCAGCTTTTTTTAAACATATCTATTCTTCTGTAACACCTTAGGTAATCCCATGATAACAAGGATCGTTGCCATATAAAAAATCAACTGAATCCCCATTGGTTTATCCAAATAGCCTAAAAACATATGCAGCAGACGACCCATAATACTCCCTTGCGCTAGAAACATTGAACTATCCCAAATAGGAGCGCCAATCGTTGGCAGTATATGGATACTGGCTAATTTGCCCGCAGCATTGGACATCATGCTGGCTGCAAGAAAGGTTAACATCCAACGTATAACAGAAAAGAAATATTTCATTGGGATGCGTAACATACCATAATAGAGCAGTAACCCCGCCATAGAACCCAGGAAGCCACCGACAATAGCACCTTCTATGATCTTTAAGATGCTGACCTCACTACTGGCAATAAGACCATAGAGGAATAACACCACTTCAATCCCCTCTCGTAATACGGACAAACCCACTACGATGGCTAACATATGTAACGGTTTTTCCCCTACGGCAACGGCTGTTCCTATACTTTTGGCTTGCAGGGCAATTTCTCTGCCCTGTTTTTGCATCCAAATCACCGTATACATAATTAAGCCCGCAGTAACCAGCAAAACAATGGCATTCAATAACAGTGGATTGAAAGAAGCAGTAAGATGCGCAAACACATCTGCAAAAATACCGATCAGTATACTGGCAATAGCACCCAAGGCCAGCCCTGTAAAAATCCATTTTCCCCTATGCGGTACGCCCTTTGTAGCGGCCAGCACAATACACAGTACTATAGAAATCTCAAAAATTTCTCTGAAAGTAATAATTAAAGCGCCTATCATCAGTATGCCCCCGTTGTGAGTTATTGCAAATGATAATCATTCTCAACAAAAACTGCAAGCCCTTTTAGAAAGCCAACACGGGGATTATCTTTGTATAATTTTTAGGCAAAACTGTCTTGGATAAGGTAAAGCAAACAGAACTTAAGCCGCGTCTCTATGCTCAACTTCTACTTCGATTTTTTTGCCCGAGCGTTTCAGTTCATTCTTTAAATCATATGACATTTGCAAATTTAACCAAAATTCCGCCGTAGTACCAAAATATCTTGCTAACCTTAACGCCGTATCCGCAGTAAGACTGCGTTGCCCATTTAAGATCCCTGTAATGCGGTTTGTAGGCACATGTAATTTCTGTGCAAACGCATTTGCGGATAGGTTTAACTCTTCCAATTCTTGTTTTAATATTTCTCCTGGGTGTATTAAACGCATTTTATTCATTGTTGCTGCTCCTCGTACACTTAATTAGAGAAATATTGTATTCCACAGGGCTACTCTAGAAGGGCGACTCACGAGTCGCCCCTACAGAATGAGCCTCGGAACACTGTAGGGGCGGCTCGTGAGCCGCCCGAATAGTTCTGTATCTTTATTTTTAAATGACCTAATCATCTTAACTCACAGTATAGTACGTATGACGTAACACGTCAAGGGTAAAATGGAAATCAAACCACAAGATCCAAAAAGGTAACATAAAATAATAATATTTACAAGAATATTTAGCCTGTATTATCAATATAATTGATTACTGTTATTTAAATAATGAGTTTTACTTATACATAGTCTGCTGCTACACTAACAGTGCATTTAAAATACAAGTAAAGAGGTAAAAATCATGTTTAAGTTTAATCCAGAAGTTACAGAAGGGCATATTTTTGAACACGCCGTTATTGGCGCCGGCGTGAGTGGGATGCAAATGGTACTCAGTCTTTTGAAGGAAGACGTTAAGGCAAAGGATATTGTATGGGTAGATAAAGAGTTCAACAGTGGCGCTTTTGGGAGCTTATTACTCGATATCGCGGGTAACACGGCTATGGGAAGGTATCAGGTTATTTTTCGTGAGATGTTGGCTGTGTTTAAAGACAAATTTAAAATCAGCATCGATGAAAATGAATTTGCAATTTTCAAAGAAAACTATGATGAAATGTTTAAGGCCTTAGAGAAAGAAAATATTAAGCTCAATGAAACTAAAGAGGATATCATGCAGAAATATCCTGAAATCAAAGATTATTGCTGCTCTTTGTCGATGGTTAGGCCCGTATTGCAAAGGATCACCGATGAATTGCAAAAAATGATTGTATGCGCCACCGGCACAGTGAAAGAGGTCAATTCTTTGGAGGGAGATTCTTTGGAAATTGTTTCAGATACGACTGAAGGCTATGTGGCCTCCATTATCAAGACCAAAAAAGTGATGCTTGCTCTGGGTGCCGTACCTAAAACGTTGAAAGATTTAACAGGATATAATTCTGAAATTTCCATGCAAGAGCTTAACCCTTGGACCGCTTTAAGCCCATCGCGTTTAGAAACTTGGCTCATAGAAAATCGTGGACAGATCAAAAAAATAGTCATTGTTGGTGGCTGGACTCATTCAGGTGCATTGATTCACAAAAATATTGTGCAGATCTTGGAGAAACTTAAAACAGAGGATGACTC
This sequence comes from Gammaproteobacteria bacterium, assembly GCA_009885935.1. Classification (GTDB taxonomy): domain Bacteria; phylum Pseudomonadota; class Gammaproteobacteria; order UBA1113; family UBA1113; genus VFKP01. The sequence continues at coordinate 12,647 of VFJT01000194.1, read as the reverse complement.
GCCTATTATAGTTAAATTGCTGATGACTGGGGATCCTAAATTTCGTTATACGGATGACTACTCGGGTAAAGTGATCCACAATAATAATGGCCTTGATGGAGATTCAGCACGTTTTGTTGTGGACCTAGTCTTTAGTGAAAAATATTTCGCGCAAGATAAAGATGAATGGAAATATAAAAAAATTCCGAATAGAGTTGGATTTTTCGATCTCAAGGATAAACTTGGCAGTTATACGGTGTGTGCGATTGGTTTTAAACCACCCACGGACGCTCCCCGTGTGAATGAAAAGTCTTTAGATGAATTTATCAGACAATATCCTGAAGGAGACAATGGGATCTTTGTCACAGGATTTACACATCCCCATAAAGATGAAGAAGGTGCTGCGATTGTTGGGATCACTAAAGTTTGGGCTGTTACGCAAGCCTTGGCTGTAAAGGTAACACAAGCGACTCCATCCCAGCATTCTAGTTCATCTTCCTCTGCCTCTTTCTTTAAACCAGAGGACCAGGCTACAATAGATAGCAATGTTCAAGGAATAGAGCCATCAGCGCTGGGTATTTAACTGTGTTAGCCTTCATCCCCCTTTTTAAAAGTATTTGAACAGGGGGATACTATTTTGCTGATTCTAATGAATTCTTTTAATAACGCGGTTTGGTGTTTATCTTTATGTAAAAGTAAATTAAAATTTCGGCGGAGTTTCAAAAATGGGGTTTTTAAGATGACCAAGTCTTTGCTCTCGATTTCTTTGGCGACCGTGAGTTGAGATAAACAGCTAATACCCAGTCCACTGCGTACGGCTTGTTTAATGGCTTCGTGGTGCCCCAATTCTAGAAAAGGCTCAATTTTTTCGCCAAAAGCCATCGTAAAATTCTCACGAGTTCCAGAGCCGCGTTCTCTTAAGATCCATCGATGATGGCGTAAATCTTCCTTGCTGATTTCGCTACGCTTAACCAGAGGATCTTTGGGCGAGCTGATGATAACCAGTTTATCTTTGCCCCACAGGGAGGTTTGAATGTCATCTTGAGCAATACTGCCTTCTACAAAAGCCAGATCAACTTCAAATTTTAGCAATTGCTGTATCATCGATTCAGTGTTGGCAATCTTGAGAGAAAGCTTGGCTTCAGGATGCAATTTTAAGAAATGAGCGATAATCTCAGGCAGCAGATAATTACCAATGGTCAGGCTTGCACCTATCATTAAATGTCCAGAAAATGTTTCTTGCCCATATTCCATCATGAGATCTTGTGCTTCTTGAACTTGAGCAATAATGCGTAAGGCTTTGGGCAACAGCAAACGCCCGCGTTCATTGAGAATTAAACTTTTAGCATGCCTATCAAACAGTATCGTGTTCAGCTGTTTTTCAAGTGTGGATAAGGCCATACTGCAGGCCGATTGAGATAGAAACAGTGTTTCGGCTGCTTGAGTCATATTTTTAATCTTTGCAATCGCTACAAAGACTTCGAGTTGTTTAAGACTTATCCGCATAATAAGAGCCCTCAGAATGGAAATAAAATATCCCTAAATAGCCATAATTTACCTTGAAGGCCCCATTATAGTTTACTCCATAGCTCGTTGTGTATGCTAGCTCCGCGTGGTTCAATAAAAAAATAATATTTTAAAGAATAAATCGTCCTAGGTTCTTCAAAAAGCATGCAAATTGTTACATTCCAGCTATCCTTATGATAAGCTCGCGCGTAATTTGGAGGTATCACAGCGCATGTCTAAGTACTTGTTAAAACAAGAGCCTCAACGCTTCACGGCAGAAGAGATGGATCTGGCTATCGTACAGTGCTACAAATTGGGTGCCTCGGATATCACCTTTCAAACCAATGAGCCAGTTTTTGCTGAAATTCACGGCGAGTTGCATAAGTTAACGCGGCGTATACTCAATAATGCCGAAGTCAGCGATATGTTAAACCATATTTATGGCCCCAACGGCACCACGCAATTATTAAGCGGCCGCGATGTAGACACCCATTACGAAGTACGGCCTACGCGTACTGAGCGTTTTCGTTTTCGTGTCAATGGCAGCGGTTGCCTAGTCGATGGTCACGATGGCATACAGATCACCTTGCGTACCATTCCAGGCTTACCCCCTACCGTAGAACAACTCAACATAGGCGAAAAACTATTAGCCGCGCTCACACCCGATGAAGGCGTAGTCTATGTTACCGGTGCTACTGGCTCCGGTAAAAGCACTTTACTCGCCGCCATTATTCGTCATATCGTTGAACAAGAAAATAGCCATCGTAAGGTATTAACCTACGAATCCCCTATAGAATTTGTATTCGATGGCGTAGTCAAACCCACTTCGATTGTCAGTCAGGCGGAAATTCCGCGCCATTTGCCCTCTTTTGCTGCTGGCGTACGCAATGCCTTGCGGCGTAAACCCCGCCTCATCCTAGTAGGCGAAGCGCGCGATCAAGAAACGATTGCTGCAGTGATGGAAGCTGCTTTAACCGGCCATCCTGTTTATACTACCTTACACAGTAATGGGGTTGCTGAAGTGATGCGCCGCCTCATCACCACTTTTCCTGCCGGTGAACGCCATGGCCGCGCCATGGACATCATCGAAACAGTGCGTTTGATTATCTGGCAACGCTTAGTCCCTACAGTAGATGGAAAACGCACGCCCCTGCGCGAATTCCTTATTTTCAACGACGAAATACGCGACATTTTATTAGAATCGCCCTTAGAAGAAGTCACCGCCACCACACGCAGATTGTTAAAAGAACACGGCCAACCTTTGTTAGTCGATGCCGAGCGTAAATTTGCAGAAGGCCTCATCGACGAGCGTTTATTTCGTTATCTGCAATTGAGCGAAGAAAACGCCGATAAAGATGCAGGATTGTAGTTTCTCGAAGATGATAATGATTCTCATTTACATTCCCATTGCCCTTTGATATAATTGCCTTACAGACCTCGTAAAATAAAAAGGCAATACTCTATGTTACAACCTGGCTATTCGTATGTCATTGAAAAATTAGACAATTTAATAGATAAGGGTTATAGACTCAAGCTATTAGCCATGGGTTTTGTGCCGGGGGCTCGCTTTAAGGTCATTCGTAAGGCTCCTTTGGGTGATATGCTGCATATCGTCATTCAAGGCACTGCCGTTAGCCTACGCGCCCAGGAATTGGCGTTGCTTCAATTTAAGGTAGCCACCCCATGACTCTTCGGATAACCATTGCGGGCAACCCCAACTGCGGTAAAACGACTCTTTTTAACAAACTCACTGGCTCTAAGCAAAAAATTGGCAATTGGCCGGGCGTTACCGTCGAAAAAAAAATCGGGTCCTTTCATTACGCAAATACCGATTTTAGCGTCACCGACTTACCCGGCATTTATTCCTTAACCGTGGCACAAGCGGATCACAGCATAGATGAACGCATTGCGATGGATTTTTTATTAAGTCTACAAACGGATATTTTGATCAACATCGTCGATGCCGCCAATTTAAAACGCAACTTATATTTAACGTTACAATTAGCCGCCCTAGGCATCCCGTGTATACTCGTATTGAACATGATGGATATCGCTTATAAACGACGTTTACGCATCAATACCGAGAAGTTATCACAGCACTTAGGCCTTCCCGTCATCGCCATTAGTTTGACTCAAAAACAGAGCCTAAGCACCTTAAAAAAAACCATTGCAACACTGAAAACAACGGCACGCACGCCGGTTGTGAGCACACAACTACCCTATTTTCAATCTCTAGTGGATTTATGCCAAACACACCCCGAACCGTTGTGGTGCGCGCTGTCTATACTGGAAAAAGATGTATTAGCACAACAATGGTTAGAAAAGCAGCCACAAAAAAATGATATTGAACAGCTTATCACTCTGCTGGAGCAGAAAGAAAATGAAGAAAGCGATGTACTCTTAGCGCAAGAACGCTATGCGACTATTCAAACAATATATGACGCTTGCGTTGCTGCGCCCAGCACCACTGCAAAAACGGTCACCGAGCACATCGACACAGTCGTGATGCACCGTTATTTGGGCATTCCCATTTTTCTAGGCATCATGTACTTGATGTTTGAATTGTCGATGAATCTAGGGGGTTTATTACAGCCTCTATTCGATCTCAGCTCTAGTGCCTTATTGATCGACGGCCCTACGCATTGGGGCGCGCAATGGGGAGTCCCTGCTAGCATCACCTCTATTTTTGCGCAGGGTTTTGGCGTAGGCGTTAATACCGTTTTAGGCTTTATTCCACAAATAGGATTTATGTTTTTATTCATGGCGTTTTTAGAAGATTCCGGCTACATGGCGCGCGCGGCTTTTGTCATGGATAGATTAATGCAAGCCGTAGGATTACCCGGCAAATCATTTATTCCGTTGATTGTAGGCTTTGGTTGCAATGTGCCTTCGATCATGGCCACACGCACCCTAGATTCCACCCGCGATCGCATCGTCACCGCTTTAATGGCGCCTTTTATGTCCTGCGGCGCGCGCTTAGCTATTTTTGTAGTCTTTGCCAGCGCCTTTTTTCCACAACACGGCGGCCTTGTTATTTTCTCGCTGTATGTCATCGGCATTGTCGTCGCGATGTTAACCGGTTTAATTTTACAAAAAACGGTATTCAAGCGCAGCCCTAGCCCCTACATTCAAGAATTACCCATCTACCACACGCCACATTTACACACCTTATGGTTACTCACTTGGCAGCGTTTGCGCGGCTTTGTGCTGCGCGCGGGGCGAATGATTGTACCGGTGTGTATTGTGATCGGCGGTTTAAACAGCATCCATTTAAATGACAACACGACGCCTTTATCGTGGGTGGGTAAAGCCATAACGCCGATATTGGCACCCATGGGCATACAACACGATAATTGGCCCGCCAGTGTCAGTCTGATCACCGGCACTATGGCCAAAGAAGTGGTCGTCGGTAGTTTAAACACCTTGTACAGCCAAGAAAACCCCGTGCAAAATAACACTGAATTCAACTTAGGCACAGCGTTAAAAGCGGCCCTCACCACAACCCTAAGCGGCATAGACGATTTATTTTCAGCACAAAAATTAAATCCTTTTACCGCCAATGAAGCCGATCATGCCATGGACAGCAGCGCCATGACGCGCATGCAACAAGCCTTTAACAGCAGCGCCGCTGCTTTTAGTTATCTCTTGTTTGTGTTGTTATACATCCCCTGTATTTCTACGATGGGCGTATTGAATCGCGAGATTGGCAAAACCTACGCTTGGTTATCAACGGCCTGGAGCTTTGATATCGCTTATGTCGTTGCCGTTATTTTTTATCAGAGCACGCAGCTTTTTACAACTCCGCTATCGGCTTTAGCTTGGATCGGTGGCATAGTATTGAGCCAATGGTTGGGGTTTTGGGGTTTAAAACAGTGGGTGAAAAAACCACAGCATCTTAAAGCGTTAGGAGGCACGGTATGAATTTATTGCAACACATTCGTGCAATCTTATCCACTCAAAAACGGCTGTCGTTAACTGCTTTAGCTAAAGCCTGCGGCACCTCTACAGACGATGTAGAAGCACAATTGTGTTTCTATTTACACAAAGGTTTAGTTAAGAAGAAAAATCTACGTCTGCCCTGCGGATCTTCTTGTCAACAATGTGATTTGTCAGCGTTAGTGATTTATGAATGGGTGTAACTAAGACATTTGTTTAAGCTATAGAGGAGTTTTGGGGGCGGCCTGTTTGTAGGGGCGGCTCGTGAGCCGCCCAGAATCAACGCTCATGATTATAGATTTGCGCATAATTTGAGAGATGGGCGCCTCACGAGGCGCCCCTACAGCCGCCCCTACAAAACGAGCCACGGAACAATAAATGATTAGAGTGCTTACAACGCCTTGCAAAGAAAATCATAGCATTCCTCATAAACACCCAAGGTAACATACTGCTTAAAAATAGACGATATTTAATAGAGGCCGTCCGATTTTTCTTCTTTTCTGAGTATAAAAAGAACAAAAACCATTTACTTATTCCTGTTTTCTGATACTCTGTAGCCACCTTAAGCGCTAGAGGAATAGAGCATGACCGTATCAGAAATGAACAAAACTGCAGCTGCGTTGGATATCTTTGATAGGCTGAAAAGCGAAGGCTTTGGTGATCTGCATCTTAAAGTCGATGCCGCAACGGGCCTACAAGCCATCATTGCCATACACAGTACCAAACGCGGCCCTGCCTTAGGTGGTTGTAGGTTTATTCCTTACGATTCTTCACAAGATGCCATTATCGACGCTATGCGTTTGGCAAAGGGCATGAGTTATAAAACAGCCATCGCTGGACTACCCGTAGGGGGCGGCAAAGCCGTCATCATGAAACCGGATAATTTAACCGATCGCCCCGCATTGTTTCGTGCCTTTGGCCATTTTGTACAAGAGCTAGGGGGCCGTTACATCACTGCTCTGGATAGCGGTACTACCTTAACCGACATGGATATTATTTCTGAAATCACCCCTTATGTAGGTTCAAAAACCAATGATGGCGATCCCGCGCCTTCCACGGCTCAAGGCGTTTTCCGTGGTATACAATCAGTGGTCAAATATAAATTCAAAAAAGACGATCTAAAAGGCTTACACATCGCGATTCAAGGCGTAGGCGCTGTAGGGTATTTATTGGCTCGTCATTTGCATGCAGCGGGCGCTGTTTTATCCGTTGCCGACATTAACACTGAAGCAGTAGAACGGTGTAAACGTGAATTTGGCGCTACTATTGTCGATTACCATACCATTCATGCCTTAGAATGCGATATTTTTTCGCCTTGCGCGTTGGGCGCCATACTGAATGATAATACCATTCCTGCCATTAAAGCCTCGATTGTCGCGGGCGGTGCTAATAATCAATTGGCCAAAGAACGTCATGGTCAGGTATTGAGAGATCGCGGCATTATCTATGCTCCCGATTACGCTATTAACGGTGGCGGCATTATTCACGCCGCGGCTAGATATTTTCATCACTCCGATGCCAAAGCAGCGCAGCATATCGAAGAGATTTACAATGTGATTTACACTATTTGTGAACGGGCTGACAAACAGAATCAACCTACCAATATTATCGCCAACAGCATCGCTGAAGAACGCTTACGCTAAATAATACACGCGAGGACACCGTATGACTATCGCTACTTTTACTATTGACTATTACCAATATTTAAAACCCGATGGAACGCTGTGTCAGCCGCGGCCTTTGGATTTAAACGATAAAACCCTGCTGAAACTGTATCGCTTAATGCATTTGCTGCGCATTTTTGACGGCAGAGCGATCAACTTACAACGCGTCGGTAAACTCGGCACTTATGCCGGTGTACTAGGTCAAGAAGCTATAGGTGTAGCCATAGGGCACGCTATGAATGCTGACGATGTGTTGGTCCCCTATTATCGCGATTATGGTGCGCAATATCAGCGTGGTGTGGCTTTTCATAAAATTTTACAATATTGGGGCGGTGATGAACGCGGCAGTGATTTTGACAACGCCGAAGACTTCCCTATTTGCGTGCCCATTGCCAGCCAAAATGTCATTGCTGCCGGCGTTGCTACAGCGATAAAATATCGCAACCAGAAACGGGCCGTAGTCACTACCATTGGCGAAGGCGGTACTTCTGAGGGTGATTTTTACGAAGCCATCAACGTAGCCGGGGCTTGGAATTTGCCCGTGGTATTTGTGGTCAATAATAATCAATGGGCTATTTCCGTCTCTAGAGGCCAGCAAACGCACAGTCAAACCATCGCGCAAAAAGCCATCGCTGCAGGATTTAGCGGTGAGCAAGTCGATGGCAACGATGTGATTGCTGTGCATGAACGTGTGCGCATCGCTTTAGAAAAAGCGCGTAATGGCGGCGGCCCTACTCTCATTGAAGCCATTACTTATCGCTTATGCGATCACACCACTGCGGATGATGCTAGCCGTTACAGACCTAAAGAAGAATTAGAAAAAGCATGGTTAGAAGAACCCTTAGTGCGTTTACGCACGTATTTAACGGCACAAAAGCTGTGGGATGACAGCAAAGAAGAAGCCCTATTATTAGAGTGCAGAAAAGAAATCGATAAAGACGTCGATATCTATTTAAATATTGAAATCGCTCCCGTCACCGATATCGTCGACTACATGTATGCCAAATGGCCTGAATCCTTAAAAGACCAACGCGATACTCTATTACAATTTGGGGACAGCCATCATGACTAATATCACTTTGCTAGAAGCCGTCACGCAAGCACTGGCTTATGAATTGGCGCACGATGAAAACGTTGTGGTCTTTGGCGAAGATGTGGGTTTAAATGGCGGCGTGTTTCGCGCCACCGATGGCCTACAGCTGCGTTTTGGCGCCAACCGCGTTATGGATACGCCCTTGGCGGAATCGATGATCGCCGGCCTTGCCATCGGCATGGCGGCGCAAGGTTTAAAACCCGTGGCCGAATTTCAATTCATGGGCTTTAGTTATCCCGCATTGGATAATATTTTGAATCATGCGGCACGCTTACGCAATCGTACCCGCGGACGATTGCACTGCCCCGCTGTATTTCGCATGCCTTTTGGTGGCGGCATACACGCGCCAGAGCATCATTCAGAAAGTACTGAAGCTTTATACGCCCATATCCCCGGATTACAAGTGGTGATCCCTTCTAGTCCTGCGCGCGCCTATGGCTTATTGTTAGCCGCCATACGCTCACCGGATCCCATTATTTTTCTAGAGCCTAAACGCATTTATCGTTTAGTGAAACAAGAAGTGCCCGATAACGGTGTGGCATTGCCTTTGGAAAAAGCGTTTGTATTGCGTGAAGGCAGCGACATTACGCTAATCAGCTGGGGTGCGAGTATGCACGAAACGCAACAGGCGGCCGAAGCTTTGGCGCAAGAAGGCATTAGTGCAGAAATTATCGACATCGCCAGCATTAAACCCTTAGACACGGCCACTATCGTCAACTCAGTGAATAAAACGGGGCGTTGTGTCATTGTACATGAAGCGGCGAAAAGCGGCGGGCTAGGCGCGGAAATTGCCGCCCAAATCGGTGAAAAAGCCTTATTGTCTTTGCTAGCGCCCATACAACGCGTTACCGGTTACGATACCGTAATGCCCTATTTTAAATTAGAAAACAGTTATATCCCCAGTGTGGCACGGATAATCCATGCCGCGAAGTTAACGTTGGAGTTCTCATGAAAATATTTCGTTTACCCGATTTAGGCGAAGGTTTGCCCGATGCGGAAATACACGAATGGCATGTGGCCGTGGGTGATCACGTCAAAATAGATCAACCTTTAGTCTCTATGGAAACGGCTAAGGCTGTAGTCGAAGTACCCGCTCCTTTCGATGGCGTTATCGCCGAATTGCATGGCGCGGTAGGCGATATCATCAACACCGGCGATGCCTTAGTCAGCTTTGAAGGTGAGGCTGATAAACCTAAAGCAGCCGAGAAACCTAAAGCAAAAGAAACGAAAAAACCACAGCAAGGTGGCGCTACCGTTGCCGGTAATATCATAGTAGGCGATACCGTATTAGAAGAAAGTGCTATGGGCATTACTCCTACGGCCGCACAGGACAAAATCACCCGCGCGCTGCCTGTGGTACGCTTGATCGCTAAAAAATTAAATGTAGATCTAGCACACATGAAAGCCAGCGGCGCACAAGGCGAAGTGACTTTAGACGACATTTTGTCCGGAATTCAATCGCAATCAAGCACACACAGCACGGCTAAAACGGCACCGCCCGCAGGCTATGAGCCTTTGCGCGGCGTTAGACGTGCTATGGCGCAAGCAATGGCTATATCACATCAAGAAGTTGCGGCGGTAACCATCGTCGACGATGCCGACATAGGCGATTGGAAAGAGAATAACGACATTACTGCACGCATTGTACGCGCCATTGCCTATGCGTGTTTACAAGAGCCCGCATTGAATGGCCATTTCGATAGCAAAAGCGGTTCAAGAAAATTGTACGATACGGTCCATTTGGGTATCGCCATGGATTCGGGCGATGGCTTATTTGTACCTGTGATTAAAGCGGCTGAAAAGTGTGATAAAGGCGAACTGCGCCAGCTTATCAATCGCTATAAAGAAGAAGTGCGCGCACGCAGTATTCCTAGCGCCGATCTACAAGGCGCGACGATTTCTTTATCTAACTTTGGCGTATTCGCGGGCCGTTATGCCAATCCCATGATAGTGCCACCCATGATAGCCATCGTAGGCTGTGGTAAATTGCGCGAGGAAGTGAAGTGGGTTGACAATAAATGCGTAGCACGGCGCATTATGCCCTTGTCTTTAACTTTCGACCACCGCGCTGCTACGGGCGGTGAGGGTTCTAGATTCTTAGCCGCTATGATAGAGGATTTAAAGAAGGCGGAGTAAAACCACGGATCTTCTAGGGGCGAGCCAATGGCATTCGGTTAAGTTCTAAATGATAGACGGAACGATGATCTGTCGTAGGGGCAACCCCCTGTGGTTGCCCTTCGAGGGCAGGCACGGGGGCCTGCCCCTACGAAAACAGTGTAGACATTAGCTTAACCGAATGCCATTGGGGAGCATACCGCCCCCGCAAACGGGCCGCCCTACACATCCCGCGACACATTTCTCCCCAACCCCACAACAATCCCCAATGTAACCACGGCAATTCCCACCAATAAGCCCATACTGGCGGCATAACCGTGTATAAAATAATTCTCAAAAATAGTTTGCGCGCTTGCGACGGATAACGGTATGTGTTTTTGAATAAGCCCTGTCGCCAGATCAGGATTGGCTGTGGCCTCTTGCATCCATACCGTAGCCAACATGTTTTTTTGACCCACCGCACCCATTAATGCCTGTAAACTAAAATAATGGTACACCACAGTTCCTATGGCCAAACCCACTGTGCCCCCTAAATTATGCACGGTTCCTAAAGTGCCCATTGCCACTCCAGAGTTTTCTTTAGGCACTGTTCCCAATGCAGTCACTATAGATGGATTTAAGATAAAAGCCCAACCTATACCCAATAAAATAAAAGCCGTTTCAATGTACAACCAGGAACTTTGTGCTTGAAAAAAACTTTGCATGGCTGCTGAAGCAGCCAAAAGAATAAAGCCTACTTTCAATATTTGTTTAGAGCCATTTTTATCTACAAAATTTCCCACCCAAGGCGATAAAATAGCCACCATTAATGTCCCGGCTAATAGAGACAACCCTATCTGATAGCCATTGATCTTTTTAATATAGTGCAGATATAAAGGCATTAAGAAGAAGGCTAAATTATAAAAGAAAGCTAAACCAAAATTAGCTAATACGCCTAGGATAAACAAATTGTTTTTTAGCAAATTAAAATCAACTATAGGGCTTGTATGCTTTTTCTCGTGTTTATAGAAGCCATATAATAAAATCACGGCTACACCATACACAGAAAGCGTATTGACACTCAACCATCCCCAATGCGATGCATTCACTGTAGCCAATATAATGGCTGGCAACGCTAACATCAATAATAGAGCACCTAACCAGTCTAGCTTAGTCTGATATGGCGATCTAGATTCTGGCAAATGGCGTATACACAAGACAAAAGCGACGATGACAAAAATAGGATTGACTAAAAAAATCCATCGCCACGATAATAGACTGATGATAAAACCACCGATCACCGGCCCTATGGCTAAACCAAAACCACTGACTGCAATCAAAATACCCATCATCCTACCTTGTAGGTGCGGGCTAAAAAGACTAGGAACAATCGCGACAGGAACGGTGTAAGTGATTGCCACCGTTACCCCCTGTAATAACCTAAATATAATTAACCACTGAATATTGGGTGCTAAGCCTGCGCCTAAGGAAAATAGCGCAAAACCTACCATGCCTAGGTATAAAACCCGTCTACGGCCATAGGAATCGGCTAGTTTTCCCATAACCACCATTAATGCTGCCAATGCCAGCATAAAAGCATTCACAACCCATTGTAGCTGCACTAAAGTGCCGGTTAAGGCCGCTTGTATGCTAGGCAAGGCCGTATCGACAATGGTTAAGTCTAAGCAACCCAAAAAGCTGACTATGCTGATGCCTATCAAAGCTAACCAGGGATTGGTTTGTTTTATAGAATTGTCTATCATGTTGATTGTTCCCCCATTGATCTATTATTTGCCATTCTAGCATTCTTGTGTTATATTAACAAGTACGCACATTTTTGTTATGTAGTATCAATTTGTATACTTAGGGTGATTCATGAAAAAAAGCTTACTAGATTCAACTTGCCCCATAGGTGCTACTATTAAGATCATCGGTGGCAAATGGAAAATATTAATCTTATTTAGCCTAAACCAAGGCACCAAACGCTTTAATGAATTACGGCGAGAAATGCCTGGCGTCACGCAACGTATGTTAACCAATCAATTACGCGAATTAGAAGCGGATAAAATCATTTCCAGGAAAATTTATGCAGAAGTTCCGCCTAAAGTAGAATATGCGCTAACAGACATAGGCAAAACACTCAATCCAGTGTTAGACGCTTTGCAAAAATGGGGGCAATGCTATGTTAAAAAGATGGCGGGAGGGAAAGCCTAGTTTTAAGATCATAACACTCTAAGAGCAAGGCTTTTAATATTGTTCCATCGCTGATTCAGCCAACTGCTGCAACCGACTCATAGGAAGCTTAGTCACTTTGGCTACAAAAGATAAATCAAGCCCTTCGGTAATCAACTTTTTGGCCACTTCTAACTTTGTTC
>VFJT01000109.1 GCA_009885935.1 Gammaproteobacteria bacterium | reverse complement strand
TAATGAAAAAATCTCCCAGCGATCTGCAAAACACCATCAAAGAACTATCCGACCGACTCGTTTTTTTACAAAAACCCATACGCATCCTTAATGTCATAAAATGGGGTGACAATATCAAAGAAGATTTTTTAGCCCATAAGGGTAAAAAATCACCTGCCATTACTAAAGATTATTATACTAACGTACCCTTAAACTTTGAAGCACGCGATCTGTGTGACAATCTTCTTGCCCTAGAGCAACAACTGCATAAAAAATTGGGGCAATTTAACCCTATAGGCATGATCATAGCGCGCATGTGCCGGGAGTATCGCAGTACTATTGACATGTTAGTGCATCGCGGTCAACGTCAATTTACGGTTTTAAGCCAAGAATTATACGGCAATGTCAGCGATGTTTTTTATCTGAATGGCCCTTCGTTAAAAGATTTGGCCGACAACCTTTCCCTGACCCTAAAGCAATTGGGGCAAAGCTGGGTAAACGACAAGGATGAAAAACGATATACCAGCAAAGAAGCAGTACAAATTTTATCACACCGCTTGGGCCGTTATTTCACCGATCCACATGAAAAAATTACGGTCAAAAGTGACGACGGCATTGTTGCTGATGCTTCAGCGGGCGCCGAAATATTAAAATTACGTAAAAATGCCTTGTTTAGCGAGCGTGATTTAAAAATTTTAGAAGTGCATGAAGGCTGGGTGCATGTAGGTACCACTTTAAATGGCAAAAACCAACCCTATTGTACTTTCTTAAGCAAGGGAACGCCCTCTACTACCTTATTTCAAGAAGGTTTGGCCATCCTGATAGAAATGTTTAGCTTTGCTTCTAGCCCACAACGCATACAGCGTTTGGTCGATCGCATTCATGCCGTGCACATGGCAGAAAATGGCGCCGATTTTATGGAGGTATTTCGTTTTTATCTGGAAAAAAGCCCCGATATGGAAAGCGCGTATCAACAAAGTGTGCGCATCTTTAGGGGTAGTTTGCCGAATTTAGGACCTTTTACCAAGGACACAGTCTACTGTAAAGGCTTTGTGCTTATTTTCAATTATATTCGTTTGGCCATCGCCGAAGGCAAATTAGATCACATCCCATTGCTTTTTTTAGGCAAAGTCCGTTTAGAAGATCTACGCGTTTACGCCAATTTAATTGAAGAAGGCACCATCGTTGCGCCAAAGTATTTGCCCGTATATTTTAAAGACATGGCCGCATTGAGTTCGTGGATGGCCTATTCGTTATTCCTCAGTACTATGTCACTGGAACCCTTGTTTCACGATTACAAAAGTATTTTGTGATGTATTCACTGTAAATTTTTTTAGAAATATTCTGTACCGTTTGCGTAGGGGCGGCCCCCTGTGGCCGCCCCTCTAGGGCAGGCACGGGGGCCTGCCCCTACGCTGTATTTTACATCTTTGCGTATTCATCACTCATTTTGTCCTTTATCTATCCACTTACACTTGACACTTTCCCCAATTCTTGACAGCATAACGCACTATCCGAGCATGTGTCGTACCGATTAAGGGAAAGAAAGAATGACTGTTCCAAAAATAAGCAAACGTACCATTAAAATCACTGTGGCTATCCTCATAGCCTTAGTCCTCATCATGATAGTCAAAAAAATAATGGCCCCCAGTGCGGCCACTAGTAGCATGCCTCCTGCCATCGTCAATGCGGCTACCGCCAAAGAAGCCTCTTGGCATGTGCAGATCCAATCTACTGGCACCATCACCACTTTCAAGGGGGCGATGCTAAAAGCACAAGTGCAAGGACAAGTTACCGCCATTTACTTTGATTCAGGCACCGCAGTGAAGGCCGGCGATAAACTGATTCAAATTTATCCTGATATCGTGGCCGCGCAATTGGAAAAAAATAAAGCCGTATTGCAACTCAATGCGGTTACCTACCAACGTTACGCCAATTTGTATAAGAAAAACGTCGTATCGCAACAAGAGTTAGACACTGCTTATTCCAATTGGCAGCAAAGTATTGCCGATGTGAAAAACTCCGAAGCCACATTACGACTATACAATGTCACCGCCCCCTTCGATGGCGTGGCGGGCTTAAGACAAGTGAGCGTAGGGCAATATTTAACGGTAGGGAACAATATCGTCGATTTGGAACAAGTCGATCCTATACGGGTTGATTTTAGCATTCCCGATATTTATGTAGACGACATTGCCGTGGGCCAAAAAGTTTCTGTAGTGTCCAGTGCCGATCAAAGCAAGTCCTATGATGGCCAAGTCACCGCCATTAACTCCGCAGTAGACGTCACTACCCGCAGCATCGCTTTATGGGGATCGGTACCCAATACCACCCATACATTACTACCCGGTAGTTATGCCGTGATAACCTTGTACAGCTTAAAAACACATCCCGTAGTCGTCATTCCGCAAACCGCATTGAGTTATGATAGCTCGGGCGGTGCAGTGTGGAAAATCGTCAACGGCGTAGCCAGAAAAACCAGTGTTACTATCGGTATAAGACTGGGAAATGATGTATCCATTGCTTCAGGCTTGGCCGCGGGCGATGAGGTGGTTTCGGATGGCATTATCAAAATAATGTACGATGGCCAGCCGGTACAAATCACCGCTTTAGATGGCAAAACAGTCGCTGCTGCCCCTACAGAAAAAGAATAGAGAGAGACAATCTATGACCAGTTTTACCGACGTTTTCATCCGCCGCCCGGTATTTGCCATGTCGGTAAGCTTATTACTATTGGCCATAGGCCTCGCTGCATTTTTTAAATTAAGCGTGCGTCAATTTCCAAAAATGGATGCCTCGGTCATCACCGTCACCACCAGCTATCCGGGTGCCGATGCCAACTTAATGTCTAACTTTATTACCACTCCCCTGGAAAATGCCTTAACCGGCGTCGATGGCATCGATTATGTCACCTCCAGCAGCACCCAAAACTCTAGCAGTATTACGGTCTATTTTAATCTAAATTACCCCATAGACAAAGCGCTCACCGACGTCTCCAATGCCGTGGCTTCAAAAAGCAATGTTTTACCTAAAAATGCTTTTACGCCCGTGATCGGCAAAACAGATCCCAGTGCTAAAGCCGTTTTATACTTAGGCTTTATCAGCGACACCATGACTCCAGGTGCGGTGAACGATTACCTGCTGCGCGTGATACAACCCCAAATAGGCGTGTTAAATGGGGTAGGTCAAGTCCAAATTTACGGCGCCCGCACCTATGCCATGCGCATCAACATCGATAGCGATAAATTAACCGCCTATAACCTCACCGCGGCCGATGTCTATGCGGCCTTAACGGCACATAACCTACAATCCACCGCCGGTACGGTGTATAGCCATTATCAAGAATTTAATGTCTCGGCCAATACCGACATGCATTTCCCGGAACAATTTAACGATATTCCCTTAAAAACGATCAATGGCACGGTAGTACGTATAAAAGATGTAGGCTATGCCACCTTGGGCGCATTGAATTACAACAGCTCCGCTTTTTTTAATGGCAAACCCGTGACGGTCATGGGCATACTCCCTACTTCCGACGCCAACCCCTTGGCCGTATCAAAGCAAATTAAAGCGATACTGCCCTCGCTGCAAACCAAAATGCCCAATGGTTTAAAAGTAGATATAGTCTACGATTCCTCTATTTTTATACAAGAATCCATCACCGAAGTGGATAAAACCATCGTCGAAGCCGTTATCTTCGTTATTTTTGTGATCTTTTTATTCTTAGGCAATTTCCGTGCTGTGTTGATCCCCATCATCACCATCCCTTTATCCCTCATCGGCGTTTGTGTGATCATGATGGCCTTAGGCTATAGCTTAAATACCTTAACGTTGTTGGCGTGGGTGTTAGCTATAGGTTTGGTGGTAGACGACGCCATCGTCGTCTTAGAAAATATCCATAGACATATGGAAAATGGCATGAAGCCTATTCCCGCTGCCATTATAGGCGCGCGTGAAATTGGTTTTGCCATCGTCGCCATGACGATTACCTTAGCGGCAGTGTATGCGCCCATTGGGTTTTCTGGCGGTATTACCGGCATTTTATTTTCCGAATTCGCGTTTACGCTCGCAGCAGCCGTTATCGTATCGGGCTTTATCGCCTTAACCCTATCGCCCATGATGTGTTCCCGCCTTCTTAAAGTGGATCACGATCCCAAGCATCAAACAATTTCCCATAAAATCGATGCTATTTTTACCAAGATCATGGCACGATACCGTGCGCGCTTGCAAAAAATCCTCAACAAAAAGAGTTATGTAGTTATTTTTACTGTGCTAATGTGGCTAGCGTGTTATTTCATCTATACCACTACACGTGAAGCCTTAACCCCTCCAGAAGATCAAGGCGTTGTCGTCACCTCCTTCAATGCGCCCGCAGGCAATAATGTTAAATATACAGAAAAATTCAGCGCTGCTTTAAATTCCATCTACAGCAAACAACCCGAAGTCGAGCATGTCGCCATTATCAATGGCACGACCAGCGACAATGTGGGTATTTCATTTGCGCCCTTAGTCGATTGGAGCGAACGCAAACGTTCACAATTTGACATTATGGCGGCAGTAGGTCCTGCCTTAGCCGCCATTCCTGGCTTGCAAGCTTATGCCGTCCCTTATCCTTCCATTCCTCTGCCAGGGGGTTCATTCCCAATTTATTTTGCTGTTTCCAGTCCAGACGGCATAGATACGCTATTGCCCGCCATTAATGGCTTATTGAAGGCCGTAAGTACTAACCCAGGATTTAGACCTGGCGCGCAAATTGATTTAAAAATTGACCAACCGCAAATTAATGTGACTATAGATCGTTTGAAAGGCAGTGATTTGGGCGTCACTGAACAATCTATAGGCGATACCCTAGCGGCCATGTTTGCTTCCCCGCAAAACATACAGTTTTCCTATAATGATCGCAGTTATTATGTAGTACCGGAATTTATCAAGAACTTTAATTTTGAAGCGTCTCCTGATGATCTGCAAAATGTATACGTCAGAAGCAGCACCACCGATCAGTTGATTCCTTTATCCAATCTAGCCACCATAGAAAACACCGTGCAACCGGAAAGCATCAACCATTTCCAACAAATTCCTTCGGCTACTCTGCAGGCTAGCTTGCTAGGCAACTATAGTACCAGTGATGCTGTCAGCTTTTTAACCAACTATATGGATAAAAATTTCCCTAAGATTAACTATAACTATGGCGGACAAACACGCTATTACATCGATTCGCAGGGTGAGATGACGCAAGTAATGTTATTCGCCATTATCATCATCTTCTTGGTGCTAGCGGCACAATTTGAAAGCTTTAAAGATCCGTTAATCATCCTCATCGTCGTGCCTCTCACCATTGCCGCGGCTATTGCTGTCTTACGCTTAGTCGGTGGTAACTTAAATATTTACAGTAAGATTGGCTTAACCACCTTGATAGGCTTGATTGCCAAACACGGTATTTTGATCGTGGAATTTGCCAATCAGTTACAAGAAAAAGGGATGTCTAAACTAGATGCGGTGGTTGAATCTGCCACCTTACGGCTAAGACCCATATTAATGACCACTGGTGCCATGGTATTAGGCGCCCTGCCCTTAGCCTTTGCCAGCGGTGCTGGTGCCAACTCGCGTATGCAGATTGGTATCATCATCGTTGCGGGTATGTCCTTTGGTACTCTGTGTTCGTTGTTTGTGGTACCGACTTGGTATTTACTGTTGGCGAATACCAAAGAGGCTAATCCCGAGATGGAACGCGAGATCGCAGAGGCGATAGAAAAGATGGCGCGGCTTGAGGATGATAAGAAGTTATAAAAGAGAGAAAAGATCTCATCGTAGGGGCAGACCCCCGTGTCTGCCCTAATAGGGCGGGCACAGGGGCCCGCCCCTACGGTAAAACCACGCGTGATACCGATAAAAACTCAAGACCCGCTCGTCACCGTTGCATCACTGGCTATGGCAACCGTACGCAAATCATTATCTACCACCTGCAACCGTACCGTCCCACCTTGTACTAACACGCCAAACAGCATTTCATCGGCCAAAGGTTTTTTAATTTTTTCTTGAATAAGGCGTGACATCGGACGTGCGCCCATTTTTTCATCGTAGCCGTGGATCGCCAACCAATGTTTGGCTTCCTTATCCACTTTCAATTTAATCTTATGCTCTTCTAGCTGCACCTCTAATTCCATCAAAAATTTATTGGCTACATTTTCAATGGTAGCCATATCCAATGATTTAAACTGGACAATGGCATCGAGGCGATTTCTAAATTCTGGCGTGAATATGCGTTTAATCGTTACCAAAGCATCGCTGTGTGACTCTTGTTCGGTAAATCCCATCGAGTTCTTAGCTAAGTCTTCAGCACCGGCATTGGTGGTCATGATTAAAATCACATTACGAAAATTAGCTTTACGGCCATTGGTGTCGGTTAAGGTGCCGTGATCCATCACTTGCAATAATAAGTTATAAACATCCGGATGGGCTTTTTCAATTTCATCCAATAACACGACGGAATACGGATGACGCGTTACCGCCTCGGTTAATAAACCTCCTTCATCGTAACCCACATAGCCTGGAGGGGCACCGATCAAACGCGATACGGTGTGTTTTTCCATATATTCTGACATATCAAAACGAATTAGTTCCACACCCATCAATTGCGCCAAACGACGAGTCACTTCGGTTTTACCTACGCCCGTAGGTCCTGCCAATAAGAAACAACCTATGGGTTTATCCACTTCGCGTAAACCCGCACGCGATAGTTTAATCGCCGAACCCAAGGCTTCAATGGCTTCGTCTTGGCCGAAAATCATCATTTTGAGATCGCGCACCAAACTGCGCAGCACTTCTTTATCGGAAGTGGAAACCGTTTTAGTCGGCACATGCGCCATTTGCGCTACCACCTGTTCGATTTCAGCTGAATTAATAATCCGTTTTTTACGGCCATCCGCTTGCAAGGCTTGGTGCGCGCCCGCCTCATCTACAATATCGATCGCTTTATCGGGTAAAAAACGATCGGTGATGAACCTAGAAGATAACTCGGCCGCCGAACGCAACGCCCTTAGGGAATACCGTATGCCATGATGGAATTCAAACTTGCGGCGCAAGCCTTTTAATATTTGATAGGTTTGTTCTACCGTCGGTTCACTAATATCCACGCGTTGAAAACGCCTAGCCAAAGCATGGTCTTTTTCAAAAATACCGCGATACTCTTGATAAGTCGTAGCCCCTATGCATTTTAGATTGCCGGAAGTTAATAAGGGTTTAATTAAATTAGACGCATCCATGACCCCGCCCGATGCCGCCCCGGCACCTACAATCGTATGGATCTCGTCTATAAATAAAATAGCACCGGGTTGATCGCTTAATTCCCGTATCAATTGTTTAAACCGCTTTTCAAAGTCACCACGATACTTGGTACCCGCTAATAGATTCCCTAAGTCTAAGGCATAGACGGTGCAATGACCGATGATTTTCGGGACTTTGTTTTCTACAATTAATTTAGCCAAACCTTCAGCAATCGCTGTTTTACCTACACCGGCTTCACCCACCAATAAAGGATTGTTTTTACGTCTACGGCATAAAGCTTGTATGGTCAAAGCAATTTCTTCTTCACGACCGACGAGCGGATCAATTTTCCCCGTCATCGCCAATACATTTAAATTAGTAGTATAAGCTTCCAATGCCGTTTGCCCACTAGCACCGCCTTC
>VFJT01000086.1 GCA_009885935.1 Gammaproteobacteria bacterium | reverse complement strand
TTGGTTTCTATTATAAGGTCGTTCATCATCTTTCCTCCAAAATGGTTTGTAATGGAAGATTGACGGATTTTTGAGGTTTTGACTAGGTGGGGATTATTTACCGCTTACGATTTAACCAACTAAACTCTAGAGTTTCTCTAACTTTAGAAGGAATACTAGAACTAGTTTCTACCTCGCTAAATTCCTCAATGCGATCGGATGGATCTTCCATCGTTTGATCTACTCTAGTCCCATCAATTTCACTCACGTGAGAGAAGTCCGTTTCACTCACGTCAGAGCAGTCGGTTTCACTCACGTGAGAGATGTCATTAAAATCAGTTTCCAGAGTAGCCAAAGCGGCTATTTCAAGACTAGGTTGTTTTGGTGAACTTGGGCTCTCTATATTCTCTATGCTCGACGCTAATTTGAAAACAGTATCTTCGTCA
Organism: Gammaproteobacteria bacterium; assembly: GCA_009885935.1. Lineage (GTDB taxonomy): Bacteria > Pseudomonadota > Gammaproteobacteria > UBA1113 > UBA1113 > VFKP01. Next base: position 1,399 of record VFJT01000086.1, on the reverse strand, counting down.
GATAGAGGTGTCGAGAAAGAGTCACTCCTGTCTTCGTCAGATGGAGGTGTCGAGAAAAAGTCTCTCCTGTCTTCGTCAGCGCGGCTTATATTATCGGCCTCAACTCGGCTAGATTTGGTAACTGGCTTAAGGGGAATTGTCTCGGCAGAGCGCATAGGGTGTTCATGATCATCGCTATTAATATTAGAAGGGTTATTCTCTTTATTTCCATCAGAAAAATTATCTTTTAAATTCCTATGCTTAGCAGGAGATCTCCTGATTGCCGGACTATTTGTACCCATGATATACCCCGCTTATAATTTATTATTTGTCAAAAATAGAGCATAAAAAGACAAACTATACAACGTTCGTTCGTGAAACGCAACCTTTTTGCATTGTTTCTGTGTATATAGACAGATCAAGGCAAAGCCGGCATGGTTCAAAAAGGCCGTGTTTTAGTGAACAGTGGGCGTGAAAAGACCTACCCGAATAGGGTATATAAAGGCTCGAAATAAGCTCTTTAAAAAACGGACTGGCTAGGCTACTTGCTGCTTAAAAAGGGAAAAGCCTAACATCTCTAACCAATGTGGATGATCCTTATACTTAAAGCTATCGATATTATATCGAGCTACAAAGCACAAATCCCACAATCGTGCTACGGAGTGATTGTATTTTTCGGCTAACCGCGTAAAGTCTTCGTTGAGCGTATTCGCCACATCCAGCAAAGCATCTCTTTGGGTATACAGCGATGTGACAATATCACTGATTCGGTGCGGCTGCTTATCCGAAAGAGCCGTCATTTCACGCAAAACGAAATCATAGAGCACTGCACGAGTATAAGGCTCGTGCTCTGGAAGCTGAAGCACATCATGCTGCAGCCATTGAGCAAGAAGATTAAATGTTCGACGATTATCCTCTAGCACGCTAACCGCATTGAATGCTATTAAGGCGGTATCTGAATAATATTTCTTCCACGCATTATCTTTAGCATTGTTCGCTTTACGCTGTAAATTAAAGGCTTTTGTGATGGCTGCAGATGATAATCCACCAATAGGTATTTTGCTTTGTACCGATAAAGATCATGCCTTGATAGAATATGCTCTTGCTGGGATGGACTCTAATTTATTTATTTCTAAGTATCAACTCGAATTACCTAAAAAAGAAGAAATGAAACAATTTATTGAGTCAAAACTGCAAGAAAATAGTTCTGTGCATATTAGGGGCTGTTAATAAGAATGGATGATGGATAGGCCAAAGTATCAATCTTTTAGATAATCGTATGCTGACTCCGGCCTTGAAAAACGCCCCCAGCGCCCCCATGTCTAAGACTACAAACAACATTATGAGGGCTTTTCATTATGACAGCAGCGGCAGCAGCACAAAAACAAACCTGTGGCTTTCAGGCAGAAGTAGGGCAGGT
>VFJT01000204.1 GCA_009885935.1 Gammaproteobacteria bacterium | reverse complement strand
GGGTGAAAATAATTGAGCAGCATACCGCCAGCAACACCCAGGATTAAGCTTATAAAAATACGTAAGTTGCTGCTAAAACGCGGTTTATTCTCCAGGGAGAATAAAAACAACAGCAGGGCAGGGAAAATCAGGATAGGCCAATTTTGTAGGACATTTAGCATGGTATATCTACTTTTATTGAGGATAATCCTCAGTATAAGGGGTATTTAGAGTGAAATCAAAAAGAATGAGGTTAACTAGAGTGATCAAAGCGCTCCCAAAGGTCTCTCATTGCCCAAACCTGGATAGCCTTGTGTACACGTTTAGCGCAACAACATCTCAAAAAATATCAGGATAGTGAAATAGTTGAAATTTTAGAAAAAACGGCGCCTGGCTTGTCTGCAGATAAGCGCAAGTCCATTGCACAAGAGTTTTTTAAAGAACGGCAAGCAGCGATTGATATCTGTCGTTCAAAGCCAGGGCTGCGCTATTTACAACAACGGGTTGAAGAGGCGCACGCTAAGCCAGGAGAGAAAGAAATGGCTACGCCGGAAACGTCTGGCAGTTCCATAAGGATGCGAAGCTGATTTATTTCATTACGGGGATTTCAGCCGGAGGCCCAAGTAACTTGAAATAAAAGCTTCTTTTCGCGCGCAAATGTTGCTACTATAGCCGCATTATAATTCATCCTACTGGGACCTTAACTTGAAACTATTTAAAACACTTATAAAAATAATTCTGGTTCTACTCTTGCTACTTGCCATGATAGCGCTAGCATTGGTGTACTTACGGCCTTCTGGCATATCACCTGTCAGCCTAATAATCACGCAACTGGCCAAACGCGATTATGCTTGGCAGTGTTCATCCCCACTTATTCAACAGCCTTTAAATGCCAAAGGGAATATCACTTGGGTTAAACTGCAATGCCAAGGGGTCTATCCTTGGGGTTTTTCAAAAAAATCTAGAGCCACTGGGGTGCTGACGATCAATATTGTTGATGCTAATCTGGCGGATGCTAACACCTTTGTAAAACCAACGATAGGCGGTGCAAACGCGGGAAGTGGTTATCGTAGCACCTTATTAGAACAAGCAGCATTCTATCCGAATGCCGTCGCAGGGATCAATGGCGGCTATTTCCGTAGAAGGCTTAATCGGCGCGATGAAAATTGTATTAGACGCCATCCTAATACTCCGTTGGATACGCCAAATCACATCGGTGAGGGCTTGCTGGTTATTGATCATCAAGTTTATTCCACTAACTGCGATGGCGGCGCTCTGTCAGAAAGTGGACGCTCCAGTCTCATTCAGGATGCGACTCACAAACAATGGCGTATTGAACGAGTGAAGCACGATACCGTTCCTGCTAATACTTTAAATGCGATTGGCGCGGGCCCAGGATTGATTCAAACCATAGCGGGTAAACCACAAATTCAGATCACCTGGGAAGGTATTTTATCGACACTTGAATTTAGTGCCAATGCCGCTGTTATTTTGGCAAAAGATAAACAAGCTAATCCCCACATGCTATTTTTCACCGTTGATGGCATAGACAGGGAATACGGGATGACCTCTATCGGCATGACAAATTTTATTTATAATAAAATACCAGCCTTATTTGGGGTGCAACTCGTATCGGCCATGAGTATGGATCAGGGCAATTCAACCACGCTGTTTGTTAAAAATGCGGACAACCGCATTGCATCCATTACTGGAAAACATGGCACAGTACGCAGTATCTATGATGGCTTATTTATAGTAGACGCAAGCAAGCAGTGATGATCTACCGTAGGTGCAGACCCCCGTGTCTAGCCCGCTATTTCTTCCGGCAACACCGCACCTTGTAACAAACCTGGTACAAAAGGATTAATCGGTGTGCTGAGACTGGCCAGTGTATAGCGTACGCTGTCTTTGCCTGCCGTAGGCAAACTAAAGATAATTTCAGTGGCGGTGGTAGTAGGCTGCAATTTTGCTAGATTGATCAACTTTACCCAATCCCAGAGACCATCTGCTTGAAAGTTTTGTGTCTCATCGGCATTGTTGGTTATACTTAGATTGAGTTTACTGTCGCTATGGGGCCAAGTCAGCGCTACCGGCGCCGCTTTATGATGGTTATAAACCATGTTCTTGTCATTCGCGACTATGGTTATGGTTCTAATATCTTTAGGCAGAGTAGGGACGAGCGCTAATTGCACCGTGGCAAGATGAGGCTTATCATTAAAAAATAATTGAGTGATGAGCGCGGTTTGCTGCAAAGCGTGTAAGGTAGTGGCCGATAAAGCGAGGCCAGCATTATCGCGCGTTTTTAGGCGCCACTCTGTGGGATTGCTTTTGTCTATGAACGCATCTAAATATTGCGTCAGGTAGAGGTTAAAAGTTCCTTTAGGGGCAAAAAAAGATTCGAATGCATCTAAGCTGATCGCTTCTTTGGCATTCATATCTACGGGGAAATGGCCTGCGATATTTTTATTGTAAATGGGCCAAACCCGTTCCTGCCAAGCAGCGGTAATATACTCTTGACTTTGCTGTAATAAACCCAGCCAAGTTTGTGTGGCCAATTGCTGTGACCAGCTTTTCCACACAGGCGGTAATGACGAGGATTGTTCGTCTAAGTCTGAAAAAATATCAACTTCTTTCATATGGGTCATGCGATATTGCGCCAATGAAAAAGCTTTTTCTGCAGGGTGGGCAGCGGTATTCGCGCTAGTGATTAAATGGTTTAAACGGCTTAAATCGTGATACCAATCTTTATCCAAGGTATAGGCGGGCGGTAAGGTGGCATTTTCAAAGGCCAAACTAATGGGTGTGGGCATGCCTTGATACAGCACGTTAGTATTGTCGCGTATTGTTTTTAAAAGCACGGATAGGGTAGAGTGCGCATCTAATATTTGGTTTAGGGAAGCTTGTATTTCATTTAAATTAGTGCTGTTGTCTAGCTGAATAGATTGAGCGACCATCTGCCAAGTAGCCGTGTATTGAGCCATATAATTTTCGCGTGCTTTTTGCAGGGTTTCATTTTCATCAAAGACCGGTGAAATTTGTTCTTTTAAAATAGAATGCCCATTTTTCAACTGTTTTAAACTATTGGATAATTCATGGTCGTAGATGGCCATAAAATTTTCTTTGGTAAATTCTGCTGGAATGCTGTAATTGTCGGCATCGTGTTTAAACTGAAACAAAGTCTGTTCAGTGGGTAGTTTTACGATTAAGGATGGATGGGTTAAGGCATAATCGCTGCTGATCATCGCAGTGATCTTTTTTTCTGGGGGCAGTTGTGCCAAGCTGTCATAAGCCTGCTTTAACAAGTCCGGAGCCAGCGTAACTTTAGGCAAGGCGGGCAAATTTTTTAATTGCACCTCTAGTGTTTGTAACTCTTTTTCATTCAGGGGGAAAGTTTTTTGCCAATATTGCATTAACCAAGTTTGCGCATAATTTTTTTCAAATAGTTTTGGCTCATTAATGGCGTGATAGGTTTTTAATGCGCCATAAATGACAGCTGGCGAAGGACTTTCTCGCTTTAATTCTTGCTGCAGTATTTGTGACAACTGACTAGACAGTATTTTTTGCAGGCCCTCTGTCACCATTATTTTTTGTTGAGCGGATAAATCTTTATTGTGGCTAGCCCATTGTAACAATTTGGGTAAGTGTGTTTTATCAATGGCATTTTGCATGCTAAATAGGCTCTGTAAAGCGGCGAAAGATTGTTGTGACGACAAGTCTTTAGGCATCTCGGTAGTTAAAAATTGATAGCGTGTAATGGCCTTTTCAGCAATGGCAACGTTATTAATGTTTTGTGAAACATGATAACTCCAATAAACAAAAGAAACGATGACGGACAATACTGCGGCCGTTAACACGGTGCGGCGTTGCCACAATTTACTTTTGAATTCGACTACGTCTTTTTGCATGGTAAACACCCTTTGATCGGTTAAGATTATTTTCCTAAATAAATTCTTTATAAAAAACGATTCGCGTATTTGTCTTTGCGGGGCTAACAAGGGGCGTGTGTAGTGAGTGAGTGAGAATCCTTGTGATAAGGGTTTCAGTAAGCGGTCGATAACATGTTCTTCAGGGATAGCGCTGGTAAAATAAATGCCTCTTAATACAAAAGTAGACAGAGTGGTAAAGTTATCCAGTTGTTTATGCAAAAAATAGCTTAACGTTTTCTTGAGGCTTTCAATCTGTAATGGAAAATCCTTAATGGAAGCGCGCCGATGCCAATCGTGCTCGCTGTGTAATCTTGCCATTAAGCGTTCATTCAAATTTTGAATTAAGCCATTAAATTTTAGAGTGAAGGTATCCAATAGCGTTTGTGACGAGCTTAATTCGTCTTCATTGAAGCTTAAGCCCCAAGGTTGTTCGCGTTCTTCTGGAGAGAGATCGTCAAAATATTCGCTAAACCCAGCCAGACAATCGGCCTTGGTTAATAATAGATAGATGGGTGCCGTGTATTTTTGTTTTGCTTTTAATTCATTGAGACGTTCGGAAATGTTTTGGAAATGCCACGATTGCTCTTCTTTGCTTTGTAAGGACAATCGTTCTAGGCTCAAGATTAAAATAATTCCTTGTATAGGATCCTTTTTTTCTTTAAACAATAATCCTAAAAAGCTTTCCCACAATTGTGCCCCACCTTGAGTTGCTGCATCGTGTAAAGTAAATTGTCCGGAAGTATCGAAAAAAACAGCTTCGCGCGATACCCATAAATCGCAATGACGCGTGGTGGGAATGATGTGTCCAGGCATCGTGGACTTTTTAGTTAAAATGAAGTTTAAACCAGAATGTGCCAACAGCGATGATTTGCCTGTTTGCGGGCCGCCCAGCACTAAAAACCAAGGTAAATCAAATAACGTTTTTCCTTTTTGGGCCTGATCAATCTTGGTGTTTTTTAAGAATTCCATGGCACCCGAAAACGTTTTTTCTAATACGCTGAGTTCGGTGGCGAATTTAATTTGCGGCTTCATTTTTTCTTCTATGCTGGGCAGTTTCATTTCATACCCTCCAGTGGTGGCGCAGTTATCACAGGGTTTATTTCATTTAGGGCTAAATACAGCGGCTGCGATGTGCTATGAATAAGATAACCGGCACCGCAATAGGAAACCAGTAACACTGCCGCAGACACTAATAAGATGATCCACAAAGGGGATAATGCAGGGAGTTTAGCCGCTAATCGTTTATAAGGTTCTTGTTTGTGGTTCAGTTGATGTGAATAATGACGTCGTTGTTTACGAATGAATTGGTATAAATCGTCTACAATGGCTTGCAATTGCAGTTTACCATTTTCAAAAACACGAAATTGCCCTTCAAAACCGCTAGAAAGACAGAGATAGATAAACTCTAATAAATCAATATAGGTTTCAGGATATTCTCGCAATTTTTCTAAAATAATAAAAAAACGTTCGCCGCCCCAGGCCTCGCCTTGGAAATAGGATAACAAATTATTTTCATGCCATTTAGCAACTTTCCCCCAGGTGGTATTTTGAATGATTTCATCTAAGGTGGCGCAAATGACATAACGAGCCACCAACACTTCATCATCACTATAGGAGCGGCGTTGTGCGCCCCAGATAAAAGCATTCACTTCATGGACTAAATTGGCGTGCAATTCGTTTATTTTGGGATAATCATCGATTTGTCTAAACCGACTGGCTAGGGAGAATAAGGCACTGGCAGCGGCGGCTAATGGGTTGATGCCGTGCTCAGGGATAAAGGTTTTTGATTTATAGCGTTTTTGTAAGGTACTTAAGGGCTGCCCATTTTTGGTAATGTCCTTTAAGCTTTGTTGTTGTGACGACACGGCGCGGGTTTTTAATAGCGCTTGCGCTTCTTTGCTGAGTAATCGATCTATGTCTCTTGGGGTATTCACTTGTAGTGTCATATCATTCCCTTGCGACCGCGCGCCAACCAATATCCTTACGGTAAAACTTGCCAGGCCAATCGACCTGCTCTGCCCAATAGAGTGCTTTAGATTGTGCTTCATGCACAGTCTGGCCCAACGCGCTTATACATAATACACGGCCGCCGGAGGTAATGATTTGTTGCTCATGGCAGGTTGCGCCAGAGACAAAGAACTTTACATCCTCAGGACAGTCGCTCATGTAATTATTAACCGAATCGCCGGTTTTAACTGGGCCTGGGTATCCTTGTGCGCATAGCACTATGGATACCACCACTCGTTCATCCCATTCTACACTTTTGTCATGAAGCTGACTATGGGTTGCAGCCCAACACAGTGTAAAAAGATCACTTTTTAAGCGTGGTAACAGCGCTTGAGTTTCAGGGTCCCCTAAACGGCAGTTAAATTCTAATACGTAGAGATCGCCCCCTGGGGTGATCATCAACCCTGCATAAAGAAAGCCGCAATAAGGGGTATCTTCTTTTTGTAGTGCCTTTAAAGTGGGGCGTATAACCGTTGCCAATATTTTCTGTTCCAATGCGGGAGTAACCCAGGAAACGGGCGAATACGCGCCCATACCGCCGGTATTTGGGCCCAAGTCGCCGTCATCACGACGTTTGTGATCTTGGCTAGTGGCTAAGGACACAATGTGCGTACCATCGGTCATGACTATAAAACTGACTTCTTCACCTTCTAAAAAGGCTTCAATAACAATTTCGCTGTTTTTATCCCTGAGCAGAGTTTCTATAGCGTGGATGGCTTCTTTTTCACTGTTACAGATCACAACGCCTTTGCCAGCCATTAAGCCAGAAGCCTTTACCACCAGAGGTAAAGGATGATTCTGTACATAGGCTTTCGCTTTATCTTTATCACTGAAACTGGCAAAAGATGCCGTGGGAATATGGTGTTTTGCCATGAAGGTTTTGCTAAACACTTTAGACGTTTCTAAAAGGGCTGCTTTTTGTGTAGGGCCAAAAATTGCTAAACGGTGGGCTTGAAACGCATCGACTATGCCTGCAGCCAGCGGTGCTTCAGGACCGACGATGGTTAAATCAATTTGTTGCGCTAGCGCAAAGTTTAATAGTGGTTCAATATCAGTGGCGGCGATAGCAATATTTTCAATGCCGGGTTCCAATGCAGTGCCCGCATTACCGGGTGCCACAAAAATGTGTGTAACCTCTTTGGATTGCTTAAGTTTCCACGCCAAGGCGTGCTCACGGCCGCCCTGACCGATGATCAATACTTTCATACTATATCCTAATGTTTAAAATGCCGCATGCCAGTGAAAACCATTGCTAGCTTTAATGCATTGGCACGCGCAATAATTTCTTCATCGCGCATGGCGCCGCCGGGTTGAATGATGGCGCTGATGCCCTCTGCGTGTGCGCTTTCTAGGCTATCGCTAAAAGGGAAAAAAGCATCGGATGCCATCACTGCGCCCTGTAAACTGAATTGTGCATCTTTGGCTTTGATGGCGGCGATGCGGGCGCTGTCGATGCGACTCATTTGCCCCGCACCGATGCCCAGCGTTTGTTCATGCGTTGCGTAAACGATGGCATTGGATTTAACGTACTTAGCCACACACCAAGCAAATTTTAAATCTTGCCATTGTGCTGTTGTAGGCGATAGCGTGGTAACCACTTTCAACTCATCGTTTAGCAATAAGGGTTTATCCACAGTTTGCACTAAATAACCGCCAGAAATTGCTTTTAATTCATAGCGAGGCCTGTGCTCGCGTAGCGCTACTTGCAAGCAACGCACATTGGGCTTTTTTTGTAGAATGGCTAACGCCGCCGCGTCGAAATGCGGTGCTAAAATGACTTCTACAAATTGTTGTTCTAGAATGGTCTGTGCTAATGCAGCAGTTAGTGTGTCGTTAAGAGCAATGATGCCGCCGAAGGCCGAAGTAGGATCAGATGCATACGCTTTTTGATAGGCTTCTCTTAACGTTTCTGCTTTGGCTACGCCGCAGGGGTTAGCGTGTTTGACTATCACGCAAGCCTTTTTATCCGCACCTAAAGCAACTAGACAAGCCCAAGCCGCATCGCTATCGGCTAAATTATTATACGATAAAGTTTTGCCTTGTAATAGCGGACGCATTGCTAAAGTATCGCTATCATTATCGCTTGTAGCAACATAGAGACCCGCTTGTTGATGGCTGTTTTCACCATAGCGCAAACTGTTTTTCTGCTCTAAACTAAAATGAAGCATTGCCGGCAAAGTATTTTTGGCTTGTTTGGCTTGTAAGAAATAATCGGCAATGAGGCGATCATATTCGGCCGTGTGTGCAAAAGCCGTACTGGCTAATTGCCAATGATCATCAGCTGATAAAGGTATTTTGTGGTTTAACGCATGTATTAACAACACATAATCCTTCGGATCTACAAACACCGCCACACGTTCTTTATTTTTTGCCGCAGCACGAATTAAAGTAGGACCGCCTATATCGATGTTTTCTATCGCTTCTTCTGGTGTGCAACCCTCTTTAGCAATCGTTTCTTTGAAAGGATAAAGATTAACGATGACATAGTCTATAATGTCTATGTCTAATTGTTGCATGATAGCATTGTCTTCGGGTAAGCGTGCTAAAATGCCGCCATGAATTTTAGGATGCAACGTTTTAACGCGGCCTTGCATGATCTCTGGAAATTGCGTGTATTCGGCCACATCGCGTATAGATAAATTCTGTGAGCGTAAATAGGCCGCTGTGCCGCCAGTCGAAAGTATTTCAACACCATTGTCAGTCAACGCTTTAGCCAGTTCAACTAAACCCGTTTTGTCTGAAACACTGATCAATGCTTTTTTTGTCATGACGCTTAACCTCTTAAATAACGACAATACAACGAATATAAACCTTGCGCCAACACGCTAGCACAGAGCAGCAATAAGGCCAAGCCTATTTGTGTTTGCTGTTGCAAATGGGAGGCGGTGACGCTGATGATAAAGACAATGAGCAATTGACATAAAGTATAAAGTCCAGCAGCGCTGCCTTTAGCGTGATTGAATTCACTGATGGCTGAGATCATGGCGTTAGGCATGACTAAGCCTGAACCTAGCATAAAGATCATGTAGGGAAACAAAATAACGGTAATGTTAAACTGGTGTAATAAAGCGAGTAGAGTCATGATAACGGGCCCTAGCCACAAACAGCATAAGCCTATCTTCAAGCGCGCCGGTATAGCCCAGCGTTTTGCTAAGAGTATATTTAAACCGCGGCTAAGCAATAACACCACGGCGGTTGCTAAGGCTAACCAACCGTATTGTACCGCGCTTAAACCCAATTGGGTTTGATATAAAAAAGGACTGATGGCGTAATACGCCAAAATACCGCCGAAGGAAACGCCGCTTAATAGCGTAAAGACCAAGAAAGAAGGAGTAGACAACATTCTTTTATACAAGGTCCACAATTTGCGTAAGTGCAGGGCGTGAGGGTTCTTCTCTAAGTGCGTTTCTGGAAAACGAAAAAAAACCAAAGTGCCTATTATGCAGAGATAAATGCAAAAAACAATGAATACGCTGTGCCAGCCCCAGTATTGCTGCAAATAGCCGCCGAACACGGGGGCAATGATAGGCGCTATGCTAAAAGCCATCATCAAGGAAGAAATCGCTGTAGATAATTTTTCTGCATCATTATGATATAGATCTTGGACTATACTACGACCCAAAGTGGCACCAGCCCCTACACCCATGCCTTGGATCAAACGGCCCAATAACAATAAACTGATATTGGTGGCAATGGCGCATAAAAAGCTGCCTAAAAAACCAATCACAAAGCCCAATAACAAAATGGGCTTGCGGCCAAAGCGATCTGATAGCGGCCCGTAGATGAGTTGTAGGCTGGCAAAACCCAAAAGGTATATGGAGAGGGTCCATTTAACAGCTAAGGCCGAGACTTGTAGTTTTTCGGCAATGGCCGGTAATGAAGGCACATACATATCCGACGCCATGGTACCCGCTGCAATGGAGGCGAGCAACAATAGGCGAATCGTCCATTTTTTCTGTTCCAATAGGTTTTGTAGCGATGGTGATATAGTGTTCATGGTGGTAACCTTAACAGTGAACGTAGGGGCGGACCCCCGTGTCCGCCCTGTAGAGGCAATCACAGAAATCTGCCCTTATGCGTCGATTTTGCATCTTCATTGATGATGAGGATAATACCTGAAAAACCACCCTAACAGCAATAAAAAAGCCAAAAAATAAACAAAAAAAGAAATTTAGCTCTAATTTTGAACAAAGTAAAAAGATATATTTACGTCAGGCCGTGACTTCATCCTCTTCTTCAATATAAAATTCATCCAATTTAGCCTGCAATACCGTTTTACTGGGTAAATGGGCTTTACATTCTGCAAGGTATGAAGAGGGCAGTGTTTTATTAAAGACATATTCTATGACGTTACGATCTTTATTTGTACATAACAATAAACCGATGCTGGGTTTTTCATGTGCTTTTTTAAGAGTGTTATCTAGATTTTCTAAATAAAACGATAATTGCTCTAAATGACTGGATGAAAATTCTGCTAACTTTAATTCGATGGCTACCAAAGCATTCAAGCCACGATGGAAAAATAACAAGTCTAATGAAAAATCCCATTCTGAGATCTGTAGCGGAAATTCAGAACCCATAAAACAAAAATCACACCCTAACTCCATAAAGAAAGATCTTATTTTGTCGTTCAGTATGCGCTGTAAATTAATTTCAGTGTGTTGATTAGAGATCCCTAAAAACTCTCGTATGTAAGCATCGCTGAGTGGAGCGGTGATTCCGGAATGGCTGTATAGCATCATGGGAACTATTTTGCGGGGCAACAGGACGACCCGTTCAAATAGGTTTGATTTAAATTGATGCTCTAACTCGCGGCAGCTCCAACCCTCTTGTAAAGCCATACGCAAATAAAATTCCCTTTCCTCAGGGCTTTTACTTTGGTTTAGAATAATCAGGTTGTGAGCCCAGGGTAAGAGTTTCACCAATACGGCAACTTTTTTATGATCCTTATAAGTTTCGTAAAATTGTTGCATTCTGAATAAGTTAATAGAGGTGAAACCGCGTAATCCAGGCTGTGTGTGTGCAAGAAGCTGCGCTAATTGTTCAACAGTGTTTTTTGTCCATTCAGCAGTTGCGATTTTATGGCTGATGTATTCGCCGATTTGCCAATACAGATCTAGCAGTACGGTATTCGCTGATTGCAGGGCATTTTGGCGGGCCGCTATAACCCGTTGAGTGATCTCGATGAGCTGCTCATGCAAGATTAGATCTTTGGTCATGGTGTCGCTCCTTCTGATTTTAATATATTTTCATAAATCTACTCAGCTTCTATCCTGAAAACAGGAATAGATTATTGAACATATTATAAAGGAAAACGTTACCAAAAGCAGCATTTTTAGCTAATTTTATAATGCTTTAATTTTATGAAGAAAAATTTATTGCCTCTTAACTGTCAATGGCATTCGGTTAAGCTAAGTCTACACTGTTTTCGTAGGGGCAGGCCCCCGTGCCTGCCCTAGAAGGGCAACCACAGGGGGTTGCCCCTACGACAGATCATCGTTCTGTCTATCATTTGGAGCTTAATCGAATGCCATTGTCTTAACTGAGGGATGATTAATAGTAAATTTAATGAAATAGGATTCGACAGGGTTATTAGACATCGAAAAAAATACATAATTTAGATCGACCGATCGAGTCTGCTATGTGACTTTATTTTGCTCTGCGAGAAAACCGCCTTTTAAATCATTGAATTTACCCCATAAGTAATTGAATTATATATGTTTTATTCTGGCTTTAAATGAATTGTATGAGGCTTGACAGTTCACAATTTGTGAACTATAGTTCACAAATTGTGAACCTTTGGGGATTTATCATGTCTCAGTTAGGCCAAGCGCTATTTACAACAACGCAACAAAAAATATTAGGGTTATTGTATGCGCACCCTGAAAAAAGCTTTTATACCAAAGAAATTTTACGATTAACGG
>VFJT01000023.1 GCA_009885935.1 Gammaproteobacteria bacterium | reverse complement strand
TACATCCTAAATCGATGACTGTAACCGTATTGTAGCAGAAAAATTTAGAAATTGTCCACAGGCTGGTCTGAATGGCTAGTCCAGCCTTAATGGTTTTCCTGGATATTGATCTTAACGAATATCCAGGGTCTCTTATGCTATTTCAGGAGGTTAACGTCCGCCAACCGTTATTGAGAAAGGGGTAGGAGCATGTCTGCTCACAGGGCCTACATTCCTTTCATAGTCACTTGTTCTTTCTTCATATCCATCGCGCTTCGTTGCTTTTTCCTTACCCTTACCCTTACCATCTACTACATCTAAGGAGCCGTTGAACGGCTGAACCATAGCAAATGAGGGTGGAACAGCCGAATGCTGCTTCGAAAGCTCTTTAAAGAAAAGACCTAAACTACCACTCATTTCTTCTTTTCGCCGAGTAGCTGGGCTAGGAGGCAAATCTACATGTGGTGCCGTTGCAGGCGGAACAAAAGTTAACGCTGGCGCTGAGTTTGCAATTGCCGTCACAGCAAGTAAAAATCCATTTACGATAGCCGTTGCAACTACCTCTAAAAATCGCATCGCCCTGAAAACAACATTATCGTGTTTATCAGATTGCAATTCTCTTATTGCATGCTTGTATTTTCCCTCGCTGCATTTTTTAGGCATCACAACAGACGACGATTGTAGAACAGAGCTACTTTGTCCATTTTGTTTTGTAACGTCTTCAAGCTTCTCTGTTGCATATTCTAATACAGTGGCTAAATGACCTATACCGTCTGTATCTACAGCCTCAGCTGTCTTATCAATATCTGTAAGCAGTTTTTGACCAGCGGTATAAATCGGGTCGCAGGCTTGAAATTCTTCCACCCTGTCTCCGCTTAACGCGGCTTGCATGGCTTTGTATTCTTCTAAAGACTCCGCAAACAATGCTCTCCTTTCAGGATATTCACTAACGCCTACATCAAAAGTGATAGCACTTATTTGTGAACAAGAAGAACCAGAACCGCTACTGGTAATGTCATGAAGTTTACTCGTCAACTTTGAATCAACTAAACCCAATGCCTCATCTGAGAATAAAGAGCTCGTAGCAGCACATAATTCTTTTTCTGAGGCCTTTACATCATAAGTCATTTCTGTGTAATCAATATTAATTTTTCCATCTACAACTGATACACGTTGAGTTGTTCTAATGGTCAAAAAGGCAGGTTCTTTTTCCGCTATTGTTAAAGTTTTAGCTTCACTAGTCCTTTCTTCCACATAGAAATATGACCGACAGTCCATAACCTCTGTTAGTTCAGCGGTATTTTCATCTATAAAGTTCACTTCCACTGATTTTAGCTGTGGGGCAAGAAATAAACCTCGAGCCTGGGTAGGTTCCGAAACTAAAGCCCATGGTCTTTGCAACATACCATCCTGACTAAGATTATCTATCAAATTTTCTTTTAGCTCTAGAGATACACTACCATCGTCAGGAAAACACTGTAAAACGGCGAAACGATGGCTCTCTAACTGAGTACTTACATCTTCCGCTTGCCAGTTAAAGTCCGAGGGTAACTTTTGGCGTAAAGTATTTTTAAAATTGTGTCCCGCAACAGTCCATAAATCTGAACATCGAACAATATCTAAAGCAACTTTAGTATAAATCTTTCCTTTTTTCCTATCTTCTTGGGAGCTATGATCAGAAGTCTCGGTGAACGTTCGCGCTTGCCCCTGTACAAAATCACAGGAAGGAAGATTATCCCGCTTTGTATATCGACGAAACAATTGTCCTTTAATACGGACTTCTTCAAAATTTGCCCCCATCACACACCCCCTAATCTTACCTACGCTTCTAAATTCTATACTTCTTACTGAAGTTACCTATACTTTAACATTTGAATATTAAGGGAATATTAAAAAAACAGTGTATTGAAGGATTATTTGTAAGCGGTAAATAATCCCCACCTAGTCAAAACCTCAAAAATCCGTCAATCTTCCATTACAAACCATTTTGGAGGAAAG
>VFJT01000012.1 GCA_009885935.1 Gammaproteobacteria bacterium | reverse complement strand
TTGCCACGGCCACTCGCTAGCGCTCGTGACCTCGCAATGACGGAGTTCAGTGCTAATGAATTCATTTCATAGAAGGTAAACATCTACTCATGGTTAAATTAAAAAAACTGGCGTATCACAATGACGATGGTTCTCTAGACATTCAATTGTGGTTAGATAAACTGGCACTAAGCTACCCTAAAGAACATTTAGACCGTTTGCGTCAAACGATCGATTTGGTGATAACCTTAGGCGCAACCGGACCTACCCTATCGCCCAACTTGACTTGCTTGACACTAGGCTTACAAATGGCGGCACTATTAGCCGAATTATCTGCAGATGAAACGACGTTGATCGCTGCATTGACTTATCCCCTCATCGTTTATACCGATCTTACGCTAGAAGACATCACACAACAGATAGGCGCCGATGTGTCTAGCCTCATTGCAGGTGCTTTGCGCATGGATGATATTTCTGTGTTATTACACGCACACAGTAATACGGAAGAAAATCTGCCTTCAAGAATACACAATTTACGAAAAATGTTACTGGCGATGGCCAGAGACGTGCGCGTGGTTATCTTAAAAATCAGCGAGAAAATGTGTCATCTACGCGCTGCGCGCGATTTAGATGCACATTTTCGTAAACGCATCGCCACCGAGGTCAAAGAAATTTATGCGCCCTTAACGAATCGCTTGGGTTTAGGCCATTTGAAATGGGAAATGGAAGACTCCGTATTTCGTTATCTACAAGAAACCGAGTATAAATCTCTGGCCAAGGCATTGGATCAAAAACGCATAGAGCGTGAAGAATATATTGTCACTTTTCAAGAAAGCTTTCATGCTCTACTGAAAGAGCTGAACTTAGAGCGCTATGAATTAGCGGGGCGCGCCAAACACTTATACAGCATACACCGAAAAATGACGCGCAAAAACGTAGGCTTAGAAAAAATTTATGATTCCTTTGCTGTGCGCGTGTTGGTGCCTGACGTACACGATTGCTACAAAGTATTAAGTTTGGTTCACGAACAATGGACACCGATCAGCGAAGAATTTGACGATTATATCGCTAAACCTAAAGGAAATGGGTATCAATCGCTGCACACCGCTGTGGTCGGTCCAGAGTATAAAAATATAGAAGTACAAATTCGCACCTTTGCCATGCACGAGGTATCCGAGTTAGGGGTGGCAGCGCATTGGAAATATAAAGAAGGGGCTACGCCTAAAAACGACTATGAAGATAAGATTGCTTGGTTAAGACAACTTCTTGCCTGGCAAAGTGATTATTTGCATCAGGGCAATCGCGATGAATTATTTCAAACCACTACGCTATTTGACGATAGAGTTTATGTTTTTACTCCCGAAGGCGATATCATCGATCTGATAAAAGGCTCAACGCCTATAGATTTTGCTTATCATGTACACAGTGAAGTCGGCCATCGCTGCAAGGGCGCTAAGGTCAACGAAAAAATAGTGCCTTTATCCTACGCCTTGCAAACGGGCGATCGCGTCAGCATTATCACGGGTAAGGTCGCCCATCCTAGCCTAGATTGGCTAGATCCAAAGGCGGCGTTTGTCACCAGCAGCAAAGCGCGAGCGAAAATTTTACAATGGTTTAAATCACAAAATTATCAAGAACACGTTACAGAAGGCATGGCTTTTTTGAATGAAACCGCCAAGCGCGAACATTTAAAATTACCGCCCTTATTGCCCATTGCGACATCACTGCATTTCAAAAACATCGACGACATGTTAGCGGCTTTAGGCGGCGGCTCGCTTAAGATGGCGCAAATTTTAAATAAATTTGCGGCAACGCTTGCGAGCAAAGATGAACATCCTGAAACACCCAGCAAAGCACATGCCGTAGCGAGCAAGACTTCCGCCAAAGATGACATCAGCGTTTATGGCTTACGCGATCTATTACACACTATTGCTAAATGTTGCAAGCCTATCCCCGGCGATCCTATTGCAGGTTTTATTACCCAGCAGCGCGGCATTACCGTACATCATCAAGATTGCCGCTCCTTGCAGCAAATGCGCAGCAAAGAGCGTATTATTGCCGTCGATTGGCACAATAATAACGCCACTCAATATAGTGTCGAATTGCGCATCCTTGCTTATCCACGCCATGATTTAATCAAAGATATTACCGCTTTGGTCAGCCAAGAAAAAGTGTATTTAACGCGCATCAACAGCTCGCAAATGGATAATAAAATTAGAGTTGATCTACTGGTTGAAGTCAAAAGCTCCGAGCAATTACAGCATTTCATTCAGCACTTGCGCAACATGCCGGACATTGCCCAAGTAGACCGTTTGATGGCCTAGAAACGGTTCTGTTTAGAAATTTTTGCGGCACAAGCACTATCGCTCACATTGCACTTAATTATTTGAGTCCGAGTTTAGAAATCCAATCCGTTAATTGTTTGTTTAACTCGGCCAATGAGGGCATAACATATAAAATCGGTTGCATTTGTGTTGGATCGTAATCAGTTCGGACAATCTCACTGATTGATAAAGGCCGTTTTTCTACTGCATCCGTGAAACAATGCATCAGTTCACTATAAGATGATAATAACCCTGCGCCAAAGGCTTTAATCTCGCCTTGCTCTTCAATCAAACCGTACTCAATGGTAAACCAATAAATTTTATCCCATTGCCACAAGGCATCATCTTGTGAACCGCGCACCCCTTTGCCAATTAAACGCGTAATTTCACCGTATTCTTTGTTCATTAATGGGGGTAAATGGCCTAATACATCATGCACGGCATCGGGCTCTGGTGTGTATTCTGGATGGGCATGATGTCGAATAAATTGTGTGCAGGGCATAATCCCATTGGACAATAACCCATGAAAATCCCGTGTATCTAACAATCCCTCTGCTGGCACTAAGCGTATGCCATAGGTTGCAGCAATGCGTTTGTCCAATTCAACTAATTGCGGCATATGGTTTGAATCCAGTTGCAATGCGGCTTTTCCTTTTAAATATTCGGACCAGGCATGTTGCTGTTGTAACAGTTCTAATTTTTGGTAAATATGCGCCCATACTGCATTTTCTTCTGCTGTATATTCAATAAATGACAACTCTTTTTTGTTTAAACGACAATCACGCGAGATATCAAAAAAATGCTGTCTGCGTTTGATGTATTCTGCATCGTGAAAGCCGGGATGTTTTGGATCTAGAACTAATTGTGCGGGGCTATTGTCTGTCATTGTATAAATCCTCTTATCCGATAGGCTCTACGGAAATTGCCATAAATTATTTGATCGCTGCTAAAACGTGGGGATCATGGATCCCTTGCAGCGTTAATTCATCCAATAATTGCTGTTTGTTCATGCTATATACCTGTGGTTGATCCACCCAGGGCAGGCACGGGGGCCTGCCCCTACGTTATATCAACTACTCTTTCTCATCATCATTTGGTTCTGGCTCACTGTCTGGTGACGTTTCCTCATTTCTAGTCTTAAAACCATCGCGGGGATGGCGCTTGAATTTGTTACGACTAGGCTGCGGGCGACGGCCGCCTAAAATAAACCAATCTTCTTCAACGATAGAATGGAAATAATCCGCTTCTTCTTTTAATAAAGCCGACGTCGTTTCTTTGACCGCAGCAATTTCCACGCGCACGCCTTCTGATTTCAAGTGATGCACCAGCTCAATATAATCGGAATCTCCAGACATGATGATGATAGTATCGACTTTGCTGGCCAATTGTATGGCATGTATGGACAAAGGAATATCGGCGCTCTTATGGCAAGGGCGAACCGAGCCATGATAATTTTGATGCAAACGCTCAGCTAATTTATTAGAAATTTTCCGGCCTTCGCGAAAATAAATTAACCGGTTTAAAGACCTATTCACAATTAACTTAGGGATTAAAGTGTCGAAATTGAGCATTGCGCCCTCATTGCCGCAACGTTCGTGGATGCTGCGTTCGATATTATTACCGTCGACTAAAATAGCAACCGACTGTGTGATAATAACATCATTACTATGGCTTAGACCCATACGGTAGTTTCCTTAATTTATGACAAACCCACATTGGGTATAGACCCGCTGAATAGTTATTTGTTTTATTGTATAATGACTGCGAAAAACCATCCTAACACAGACGGTTCGCAAAAGAAACCTGGGTTTGTCGTTAGGCTATATCCATATTTAGAGGATCTATAATGCATTATTTCTTAGAATACCTTGTATTTCTGTTTAAAAGTTTATCACTTTTGGTGGTAGTATTGCTGGGTGTTGCCGGCATATTCTCCTTGGCCAGCAAAAATAAGCCCAAAAACCGATTGAAGATCATCCCTTTACACGAAAAATACAACGATTTGTACTTAAAATTGGCTAAAGCCGTTTTGAGCAAAAAAGCGTTCAAAAGCGCGGCCAAAAAAATAGAAAAATCCAGCAAAGACTTAAGCGCGCGACCCTATTGTTTCGTCATTCCTTTTACGGGCGACATACGCGCCTCTACGGTGGATCAATTGCGTGAAGCCGTCACAGCTGTCTTAAGTTTAGCCACTGCCAAGGATAAGGTCGTCATCCTCTTAGAAAGCCCGGGTGGCGTCGTCAATGGCTATGGCCTATGCGCAGCCCAATTGGCGCGCATACGCGAACGTAGCATCCCTTTAACCATCATCGTAGACAAAGTGGCTGCCAGCGGCGGTTATCTCATGGCCGCTGTAGGTAATAAAATATTAGCCGCTCCTTTTGCTTTGATCGGCTCCATAGGCGTATTAGCACAATTGCCTAATTTTCATCGCCTGTTAAAACACCATCATGTGGATTTTGAACAACTCAGTGCAGGCGAGTATAAACGCACCTTAACCCTATTTGGCGAAAATACGCACAAAGGCCGCGATAAGATGCAAGAAGACTTAGAAGAAATTCATACTCATTTTAAGGATTATATTCAACACTATCGCCCACAATTGGATCTAGATAAAGTAGCCACCGGCGAATATTGGCTGGCCACCCAAGCCTTAGAACTACAATTAGTCGATGGTATTAGCACTAGCGACGATTATCTACTGGCCTTAAAAGACAGCCATGCTTTGTTTGAAATTCGTCATGAAATACCCAAGACTTTAGTCGAAAAAATCATCCATGGCGCGCATATTTTGGTGCAAGACAGCTTGATGATGCTGCGTAAAAAAGATACGGAGCCCCCCCTCTTGTAAAAAAACAGCAAAAATGCTATGGTATGCGTCTTTTTTAATCACTTATAATCATTTATAGAGGAGACCACTGTGACTGATTCCCCCAAAACACTGGCGGCTACCATCGAAAGATTGACCGCCAAAGGCAAAGGCATTTTAGCCGCCGATGAAAGCTTAAAAACCATACAAAAACGTTTCACTCCCTATTCCATAGAGTGCACCGACGATACGCGCCGCGATTACAGGCAAATGTTATTTACTCCTACCGATTTAGGACATTACATCAGTGGCGTTATCTTATACGAAGAAACCTTATTTCAAAAAAGTGCAGGAGGAGTTCCTTTGCCTAAGCTCTTAGAACAACAAGGCATTATTCCCGGCATTAAAGTGGATTTAGGGTTGGTTGATCTCGCTGGCAGCGATGGCGAGAAAATCACGGAAGGCTTAGATGGCTTAGCGGCGCGTTTAGCCCGCTATAAAGCCGAAGGTGCTCTTTTTGCCAAATGGCGTGCCGTGTTTAATATTGCTAACGGCAAACCCTCACGCGCTGCAATACAAACCAATGCACACAGCCTGGCTCGTTATGCGGCTATTTGCCAAAGTGCTGGCATTGTTCCTATAGTAGAACCTGAAATACTAATGGAGGGCGCGCACGATCTGAAAACTTCGGCTCATGTCACGGAGAAAGTATTGAATGCCGTTTTTACGCAATTAAAAATGCAGCACGTCAGCCTAGAGCATATGATATTAAAACCCAGCATGGTCATTCCAGGTAGCGACGCTAAAACAGCGAGCGTAAGCGATGTGGCCAAAGAAACCTTAAAAATATTATTGCGCACGGTTCCCGCTGCTGTTCCGGGTATTTTCTTTTTATCCGGTGGCCAAAGCGAAGCAGTAGCCACTGCGCATTTAAATGAAATGAATAAAGAACTGTCCAATGCGCCGTGGACATTAAGTTTCTCCTATGGCCGCGCTTTACAACACACTAGCCTTGAGACTTGGGCTGGTGTTGCAGCGAATGTTGCCGCAGCACAAGCTGTTTTGTTAAAACGCGCCAAACTGAATAGTAAAGCTTGTTTAGGGCAATACAATTCAGCAGAAGAAAAATAATCGTAGGGGCAGACCCCCGTGTCTGCCCTAATGAATAAAGCCCCGGTGGCACAGTGGATAGCGCGATCCCCTCCTAAGGGATAGGTCAGAGGTTCGACTCCTCTCCGGGGCACCAATTTATACCAGAGTACAGCTTATAGAAATTGATTTACACTCTGGAAGGGCGACTCACGAGTCCCCCTACAATAGATCTACCTCTATATGGGCTGATCAAAAACAACCCATCTCACAGCGCCTTATGAGAGACTCCCCTTTTTCGCCATACCTATTATACCCTTACCCTTAGAAAAATCATCCTGTGAGGACTCTTCTGTTTTTCGTTTTTTTGCAGGTCTATCACTCAATAACGGAGAAAATACCAACCTAGCCAGGCGCTTATTATCTGAAAAAGGGGAAGGTTGGAGAGAATCCTGCAGCAGTGATGCTCTTGCTCTCTCAGGAAATACCAAATTAGCCGGGCGCTTATAACCTGAAGAGGGGGAAGGTTGGAAAAAATTCGGCCCTTGAACCCCATTGGCTATTGGTTGAAAAGGACGAATACTAGCGTTGATCGGTATCATTGCAGCCGTCCTGTTCGGCATTTTCTCAGGCGATGGTAATTCGGTACCGTCAGATGATCTGTTTTCTTTGTTTTGACCCGCGCAGAAACTCTCTGGAGACTGTTCAAGATACATGCTGTAAATATTTTTCGCTATATCAAAGAACTATTGAGCGACAATTATCTTTGCCGGTCAACGACAATTAAGATTGCCGGTTAGGAGGCATTGCCGTATCCTGCTCTGTACTATTAAAAAACAGAAGGAAAGAGGTA
>VFJT01000076.1 GCA_009885935.1 Gammaproteobacteria bacterium | reverse complement strand
GAGGAATCTATTAGAATGAGTACTGTAGAAGATCGCGTGGTGAATATTATTGCCCAACAATTGGGTGTGGATCGAGAGAATGTAAAACCAGATTCTTCTTTCATCGATGATTTGGGTGCCGATTCTTTGGATACCGTAGAGCTCGTCATGGCTTTGGAAGAAGAGTTTAATGCCGAAATTCCCGATTCCGATGCCGAACACATGACAACCGTACAAAAAGCGATTGATTACATCAAGAAAAACGCTAAAGACGCTGCTTAAGTTCTTTAGCTTTAAGGTGCTAATCAGGGGGGTGCGCCATGCGTAGAGTAGTGGTTACGGGTATGGGTATGTTAACTCCATTGGGGTTAAATGTTAAAGACACTTGGGCTGGCATTTTAGCCGGGCATAGCGGTGTACGCCCCATTGATTTTTTTGATGTGTCGCAATACACAACGCAATTTAGTGGCTCGGTGCGCGGTTTCGATCCAGAAGTTTATATGAACAGCAAAGAAGCGCGTAAGGTAGACATTTTTGTGCAATTTGCTGTTGCTGCAGCGATGCAAGCAATGGAAGATGCCGGTTTAGAAGTAACCGACGCCAATCGCGATCGCATTGGTGTGGCTATAGGTTCTGGCATAGGTGGTTTGCCTTCCATAGAAAAAAATTACAGCACTATACTCAACAGCGGCCCTAAACGTATTTCTCCATTTTTTATTCCAGGCACCATTATCAATATGGCGGCGGGGTATATCTCTATTTTAAAGGGGTTGCGCGGGCCCACCATTTCCATCGTTACAGCGTGTACCACCAGTGCGCACAATATAGGGCAAGCCATGCGTATGATTGCGTATGGGGATGCCGATGTGATGCTAGCGGGCGGTGCTGAAATGGCCACTTGTCCTTCGGGCTTAGGCGGTTTTGCTGCTATGCGCGCTTTATCGACGCGTAACGATGCGCCTGAAAAAGCCAGTAGACCTTGGGATAAAGATCGCGATGGTTTTGTCTTAGGCGATGGTGCGGGCGTATTGATTTTAGAAGAATATGAATATGCTAAAAAACGCGGTGCTAAAATTTATGCCGAATTAGCCGGCTTTGGTATGAGTAGCGATGCTTATCATGTAAGCGCACCCGATCCAGATGGCAGTGGTTTTGTGCGGTGTATGCAAAATGCCTTGAACGATGCAAAATTGCCGCTAGATGCAATCGATTATATTAATGCCCATGGCACTTCTACACCGAAGGGCGATGAGTTAGAAGCCATGTCCATTAAAAAATTATTTGGGGATCACGCTTATAAATTGGCGGTGAGTTCTACTAAATCCATGACGGGGCATTTATTGGGTGCTGCCGGTGCGGTAGAAGCTATCTTTTCTATTTTAGCCTTACAAGATCAGGTGTTACCACCAACGATCAACCTAGACAATCCTGATGTAGGCTGCGATTTAAATTTTGT
>VFJT01000146.1 GCA_009885935.1 Gammaproteobacteria bacterium | reverse complement strand
GCTGTAGATAAAACAAACACAAGGAGTTGTCATGACGTAATTTAACACATCATAAAACCGGCAATCTTAATTGTCGCTGACCGGCAAAGATAGTTGACGTTTGATATTTAGCTGTGTTTGGTGAAATGTGTAATCGAAAGGCTTCGGCTATTTGCTCTGGATATAATTTTCTTGCATTATCACTTGCAAAATACTCCGCTCCTGGGCGCGAGTGTCCCATAATCAGTATTCGGGTATTCTCATCAATATTCACATTATCTGGCCATTGGATATCATTGTGGCTAATGGCTGCCTTTCTATCGCCTTGCCCCGGTATGTTATCCGATAATTTAATTCCATAGCACGCAATACCTTCCCGGCTGTATTTATTCTTTATTGCTGCAAAAGCGCCATTTCCGGTAAAATCATCAAAATAGAGAATAATTACTTTATTTGTGCTTGACATTTTTTAACCTCGCATGTATATATTATTTATTCGACACGCCGCTGGCGCCGCTTATGCATACGCCCACGAATTGTTTAAATTATAGACAAAATTTTGTTTTTAGTCAAATTTTTGCGCATATTCTGCTAAAGGAATAAAAGCTCATTTATTGCGTTATTTTAGCAATACGAGTATTATCGGAGATCTAATAGCTTAAAGAGGCTTCCTATCGATGAATACGCCATTTTTCAGTAACGCCCAGCCTATGCGCAATCCAGCTGAAAGACTAAAGACATTGTCTTCGCGTATAAAAGCCGGAATTTTCATTGACGCAGCAGAATTGGTGGGTATTGATTTGAATCAAACGATTCCCCCAGATAATCGAACTCTATTGCACCTGGCTTCAATGACAAATAAAGATAATGTAAGTTTGTTACTTAGGACTGGAGCAGAGATTAATACCGCGGACAACAATAATTGGACTCCATTGCACGTAGCAGCCCTCCATAAGCAATTAGACATTATTCAGATTTTAATTGCTGCTGGCGCAGATAAGACTATAAAAACCAATTCTTTCCAACCAGAAACAGCAAAAGAGATTGCACAAAGAAAGGGGGCTGTGTCTATTGTTGAATACTTCGAATCAATTGAGGCTGAGCAAAGATCGGGGTTGATGGCTACTTAGATAAACCCCTGTCTAAAGGTTTTGTATAACTGCACCCACCTCTACATTGGATATAGGCTATATTTATAACCCAAAAAACCGCTGGAAGAAAGTGGTGTGTACTATACAAAAAATTATCTTGACTCCCCCGAGATCAAGGCTTTCTTCTTGCATCATTCCATATCACTACTTCCAGCAGGTCAGGCATAACTTCATGTTGAGTACAGGCAAGCCCGATCCTCAACCACAAAGGATATTTACCAAAGTTTATAGTGTAAAATCAGCAGCCAGCCTCTATCTCACACAGAATCACGATGATAAACATCTTCCCGCAGGAGGCTTAGGCGCTGTGGAGAAGACATACACAGCGGCCTAAGCTTTACGATCTATACTTTAAAACATTTAATTTATATTGTCAACAGTATTTTTAACTTTTTTGCTGTCTTTTAATAAAAAAGATGCGTTTACACATAGTTTTGGTGTATAATGATTCCGGTTTAAATGATGAATAATGAATCAGTTAGCGTATAAACACACTTTTTTGGAGAATATAAGGAATGTCAAAATTAAGCACCGTCTTAAAAGCTTTAATGCACGACGTAGGGATAACCGTCACCGAATTGGCTAGGCAAACTGGCGTAGGTCAGCCGGTTATTCATCGTATGGCTTCGGGAGAGACCGATAACCCCAAGGTTGGCTCATTAAGCCCCATTGCCAAGTTTTTTGGTATTAACATTAGCATGTTAGTAGGCGACGAACCCCTGTCACCCAGCCGCTTTGCAGGCAGTTATAACCCGTACTATCGCAGTTGGAGCCAATTGCCTTTATTAAATTGGGAACAATGCACAGCCTGGCCGGAAAAGCATTTGCCAGCAGAAATTTGCAGCGTCATTTCAACCGAATCCAATGTTACGGACAAAGCTTTTGCCGTGCGTATGGAAGATCACACCATGGAACCGCAATATCCTAAAGATACTTTAATGGTCTTTGAACCCAGTATCGCTGCCAGCGATAAAGACATAGTTGCTATCTATGTAGAAGGGCAAAATAAAATTCAGGTTAAACAACTTATGTTAGATGCCAAAGATGTTTATTTGAAACCTTTAAATGACAATTTTGAAATCAATCGTATTGATAGGCCGCACCGTATTTTAGGTGTTTTGGTGCAATCTTTAACCGAATACTATCAAGACCAATTGCGCAAAGAAGTTGAACCCGAAGAAGCTTCGCCGGTTAAAAAGAAAAAGTTTTCTAAGGAAGAAATATTATAACAACTCTCCCCTCTATAGCGATTTGGTTTTAGGGTAGGCGGCAAGCTTTTGAGCGGCTCTGTAGGGGCGGCTCTGTAGGGGCGCTCTGTAGGGGCGCCCTGTAGGGGCGGCTCTGTAGGGGCGGCTCGTGAGCCGCCCTTCTAGAATACTCGCAAATATAGGATAATTTAAGAAGGACGCCTCACGAGGCGCCCCTACAAACAAAGCCGGACCCAAATTGCGAAGAGTATATGGGCTTTTATTGAAAAGAGGGAGTGGAGTATAACGATGCATTTTGGCTTACTCGCTAATATTATTATTGTTCTATTTGCCGCGGTACTCGTCTCCACCGTTCTACGTCGGTTGCGATTACCGCCCATCTTGGGCTACTTACTCGTCGGCATGATAGTCGGCCCTTATGGGCTAGACTGGATTGCAGACTCACAAAGTATCATTCAGCTGGCTGAATTTGGCGTAGTCTTCTTGATGTTCACCATCGGCCTAGAATTTTCTCTACCCAAACTCATTGCCTTAAGACGCAGTGTGCTGGGCTTAGGCAGCTTACAAGTCGTTATCACCAGCATTGTGGCGGGATCATTGGCTTTTTGGTATGGCTTTAATCTCACCGCATCGCTGGTAGTAGCGGCAACCATTGCCATGTCCTCCACAGCTATCGTCAGTAAGCAGTTGAAAGATCAATTGGAACTCAATCAACCCCACGGTAAAAATGCCATTGGCGTGTTGCTATTCCAAGATCTGGCCGTTATTCCCTTCCTGATTTTAATCCCTAGTTTAGCCAGTGGTGACCATAACGTCTGGCAACCACTTATTGCATCCTTGCTTAAAGGCTGTTTGGTACTGCTGATCATGTTCTTTTTGGGCCGTTGGGTCATGCGCCCCTTGTTCCATGAAATTGCCAAAGCACGATCACTAGAATTATTTACCCTCACCGTGTTACTCGTCACTCTGTCTGCGGCGGCGTTAACCGAAATGGCCGGATTATCTTTGGCTTTAGGTGCTTTTCTATCCGGCATGCTGTTGGGTGAAACCGAATATCGTCATCAAATTGAGGTAGAAATTAGACCTTTTAGGGATATTTTACTGGGCTTATTTTTCATTTCTACGGGCATGTTATTAAACTATCATATCTTGAACAAGGCCTTATGGCCCTTAGTGATGTTGATCTTAACCATCACCGTCATCAAAGCCATCATCATTTACGGCTCAGCACGCTTGTTACGCATAGACAATAAAGACAGCATAAAAACGGCCTTGGTATTGGCTCAGGGCGGTGAATTTGGTTTTGCGCTCTTATCCATTTCTTTTGGCGCAGATATCATTCCCGTTACCCACGGACAAGTCATCTTAGCCGCTTTGGTATTTAGTATGGCCATATCGCCTTTTTTAATTCGTTATAACGAACAGATCGCTTGTTTTTTGTTAAAAAAGAAAAAGGAGCCGCTACTCTCCCCTCCCAATACGATGAATCAAGAAGCTTTACAACGCGTCAGCACCTTACAAGATCACATCATCATTTGCGGTTATGGCCGTGTGGGGCAAAATATGGCGCACTTTTTAGAGCGAGAAAATTTTAACATCATTGCCGTGGATATGGATCCCAAACGGGTTATAGACAGCGAGTTAGCCGGAAACACCGTTATCTTTGGTGATTCTAGCAATTTGGCTTTGTTAAAATCGATTGGCTTGGAGAAAGCGCGTGCATTGGTCTTTAGCTTTGTAGACAGTCACACCGTATTAAACATATTACCGCAAATTCGCAGAGAACTACCGCATCTGCCCATATTAGTGCGTACAGTTGACGATTCACAATTAACGCTGTATCAAAAAGCAGGCGCCACTGAAGTGGTTCCTGAAACCTTAGAAGCAAGCCTCATGTTATCCTTTCAAACCATGATATTATTGCACGTTCCACCGCGCAAAGCCTTGCGACATTTAATGCATGCACGTAAAAATCGCTATCAATTTTTGCATGAATATTTTCCCGGCGAAGAATTAGAGGATAATGCCGACATGGCCCCGGAGAAAAAACAATTGGCTGTCGTTACGCTAGATCAAAATGCTCGTGCTATAGGCGCATTGGTTAAAGACTTACAATTAGAAGATGTGGCATTAACCGCCGTGCGCCGTGGCGGTATACGCGGTGATGAACCTGAGCCAAATACTGAATTAAGAGAACAAGATGTTTTGATTCTCTATGGCACGCCGCAGCAATTGGCACGTGCGGAGAAGAAATTGTTGCAGGGGTGAGATCCATCAAATCTTAATCCAGCCATAAAACAAAACAAGAATATTGATGAAAATGACCGTCATAAAAAGTGGCCGTACTAGCTTCGAGCCTTTTAAAATGACCATATGCGCGCCTAGATAACTTCCTGCAAGTTGCGCAACACCCATAATACTGCCTATAATAAAATTCACCTCGCCATAATACAGAAAAATAGACAGCGCAATCAAGTTACTCTTAAGATTTAAAACCTTGGCATACCCAGAGGCTTCCAGAAAGGTGTATCCTAGAAAGAAAACAATGGCGATGATCCACAAGTTTCCCGTTCCAGGCCCAAAAAAAGCATCATAAAATCCTAAAATAAAACCAAATAGTGGAAAGAACACGTGTTCAGGAAGATGCTTTTTTCCAGACTTTAAGCCTAGTTCTTTATTCAACAGATTAAAAATAAACACTGCCAATAATAAGAATGGAATAATATATTTCATAAATTGATTGGATATGTAATTTACTAAAATAGCTCCGGAGCCTGCACCTAGAATACCCATGAGCAAACCACGATAAATCATTTTGAAGTTGATAAATCCCCTTCTATGGTATTTGAAAACGGCCATGCTGAGTCCAAACACACTCTGAAATTTATTGGTCCCTAAAGCGGTGGCTACAGGCAAGCCACTATACATCAGGGCAGGAACACTAATGAGCCCCCCTCCTCCCGTAATAGTATCTATAAAACCGGCTAAGAAGGCCATACCAAATAGGAAAAGATATAAGATGTAAGGATGAAGAAGAAAATAATGCTGCATTGGCAACAACTCCTAAAAGGCCAGTTTAACTACCCGTTGGCACTCTCAACAGCTCATACCTATTCACCTCATGTTCTAGACTTAATAGGCTAGGCTTTGTTTTATACGTGCTGCAAAAGGTAAATCCATTTTTTAGTACCGTTTTGTTAGACTCCAAATTTTTCACATTAGGTTCACAGATTATTTTCTTTAATTTAAACTGTTGGAAATAGTACTGTATGGCTTCTTTAAGATAGAAACTTCCCAATCCTTGCCGCCTTAGTTCAGGAGTCCATATATGAAAATGTATATAGGCTTCATTCTCATAAGCTATTTTATTGATCCCAGCATGCCCTATAGGGACATCGTCTAAGAAAAGACCCAAATAATAAAACTGGCGTTCTTGAAGCGATCTTTGTGCGTCGTCTATTAGCATTTGTAGCCAGTGTTCGCGAGATGGAAAATTTTCTCGATCAGTTCCCATGCGTGTATCGTCTTCTGGCGAAAGCAAAAGAAAATAGTCTACCACTTTTTCTAGCTCATTACCGATTAATGGTCGAATTGTCTTCAAGCTAGTCAATGACTGTGTTTGCATTCTTTTTTATCTCCAAAGTAGTAAGGTCTCAGCGTTTGCGACATCAGTAAGGTATTTTTTACCATCACTGGCCTCTAATTTCAGTCGGTTACATTTTGTAACCGACTCACTACCTTCTTTTTTTAGCCTATTTTTCAATACCTTCCAATAATTCCTAGCCGCCTGATACTCAGATTGTTCGGTTAAAATTTGAACAATATCAACCACTGAGAAAAACCAGGTTTCATTCTCCTCGTCATAGACTCGCCGGATTTGATGCTCTTCAAAGATAGCCAAATCGTTTTTCATCTCAGTTCTCCAACCATTTTATCTTAAGTGCTTTTTTATTCACTTCCAAGTGGTTACATCTTGTAACCATTTGCCTAACTGTATTTTTGGTTCTGATTTATTTATATGACTAATTTTAAGCATGTTCTGCAAAGAAGAATACACAAAATTATGCGGGAACGGATAGCTAAAGTCAAGCTGTATGTTTCTTGGAAATATACAGAAAAAACCCCTGAATCACAATAAATTATCTAAATTAAATCTATTTAGGCATTTTTAATGCCAGTAACACATCAATACCACAAATAATAACCCTATACTGCTGAGTGGAACTGGAGGCAATAATAGAAGCGTAAAGAGCCAGCACACACTCAGAATAGTAGGAATAAAAAAGCTTCTGAGCATGCCTCGTCTTATTAGGATTAAAATAAAAATGAATAGGGCTGACAAAACCAGTCCCAAAAACCAAATAATATCGCTCGTTTGTGAAAAACGGATATTTTCCCCAGCTTCCGCACGGGCTTTAATGCCTATTAAAGTGCGCCTTTCCATAATAAAATGAAAAGGAATAGCGACATAATGAGCGAATTTTTCCTGCAGATTCTCACTTCTAGTCTCTTGTGTCCTTACTACCAAACGAGTCTGTAGGCTATTAATTGGCTCTAATAAAAATGTTCCCCAATTCTCTAAAACGAATGCTTCTTCTGGTTTAACATACAGAACTTTGAAATTATAGGGAATGATACTCTGTTCTTCATGAATTGAGCCTCGAACAATATCGCCTACTTGCAGATCTTTAAACTGCGGTTCTCTTAGATCTTCATCCTGCATCACATAACCTAGTGGCTTTTCAATAAATTCATAGCTATAAAATCCAGATCTATCAGCACCTAGTTGCATCAGCCATTTCCAGACATCCGACTTTGTAGCATTGATAGAAATTGCTCTTGTAGACGTTATGTTTAAGTTCCTATCATCGCCAGCCAATGGCATGGATATTTCTTTTTTAGAGGCTCCCCATGTTGTAATGATTGGTTTTAAATATACAGCATAGATCAGTAACTGAATCGCACTTATGACAAATAGAATTAATATTGATTTAAGTATGTTAACCATTTTAACCTTCCATTTTGAGTCGGTGACAATTTGTCACCGACTCATTGCCTTCTTTTTTAACCTATTTTATCAACGAATAACTTGTCCTTGGTTGCCCATCTAGGGCAGGCACGGGGGCCTGCCCCTACGAAAACAATGTTGACATTTAGCTTAACCGAATGCCATTGCCTCGCGAGGCGCCCCTACAGAACGAGCTGAGGCGGCTATTTCACCCGTCTCATCAACACAACCCCTACTCCCGTAAACAATAACAAGGGTATCAGTGCGGCAAATATGGGTGGGATCTGATACAGCAAACAGAAAGGTCCTATAAATTGGTTAACGATATAAAATAAAAATCCCAGGCTAATCCCCGCTACTAAACGCAATCCCATGGTGGCGCTGCGCAATGGCCCGAAGATAAACGGAATGGCTAGGAACATCATGACGCACGCTATTAAAGGGGCAAAAATTCTTTGCCAAAAGTTCAAAGCATAATCTGCTGATCGCAAGGCGTTTTGATTTTGATAATAGATGATTTTTTGCAGCCTGAAGAGATTCATTTCATTAGGCTCAATTGCAGCGATGCGTAAAATGAGTGGATCCAAGCGCAAGGGCCACCATTGCTCGGCTATGCTGGCCGATGTGGTTTTATTTGCGGTAATATGAGTAATCTCTACCGATTTAACCTGCCAACCATTGCCTTGATGTTTTCCTTCTTGGGCAGAACTGACTGAGGTTAAATGGTGGGCCTTATCAAATTGATACCGCGTTAAGCCTATTACAGTACCATTGCGATTGACCGCATCAAAATGGAAAAAGCTATCGCCTTCACGCACCCATACGCCATATTGTGTAGCCACCGCTTGGCCGTGACTGCGCGCAACAGCCTTCATAATCTGTGCTTGATGGGTTAACTTAGGCGCTAAGGTTTCATAGAATATACAGACTATGAGCACAAATACTAAAATAGAACTTAAAATAATGCGTACAATTTGCATCAAGGTCATGCCTGAGCTGCGCATCACCACCAACTCACTGTGGCTAGCCAAATGCCCCAATCCCATCAAAGCACCTAAGAGCCCCGCCATAGGAAACATAGTGTATAAATCATTGGGCATCGTCATCAGTACATAGGCGACGGCAGTCCATAGAGTATAATTGCCATCGCCTACATCGCCAAATTCCGTCATTAAGCGTACGAAAAAATCCATGCCTAAAAATATCAGTAACACTATCAATGTAGTGGTGCTAATGACCTTGAACAAATAGCGCGATAAAATACTCATACTTTTTTATTCCAAAACTGTAGCCGTTTCCAGACTTGCTGCCAATGATATTTATCCACATACAACGATAGCGCTATTAATAATAAAACGATATGTAAAAACCATAGGCCTATATAAGCCGGAATGGTGCCGTCTTCTAACCAGCCTCTGGCCACAAATTGCATATTCGCATAAACCGTATACAGTAAAACAGCGGGGATCAGTTTACGGTACCGTCCTTGTCGTGGACTAACCCGACAGAGGGGTAAGGCCAATAGGACTAAAATAGGGATAGATAATGGCATCGAGATACGCCACTGCAATTCCGCCATGGCTTTTTTATTGCTAAACGCTTGCGCCCATAAATCGCCTAAACTTAAACTATCATAACTCACTTTAGTTTTGATTGTATCGGCATCGGGAATGCGCGCCCCATATTGCTGGAAATGAATCACCCGAAAATTACGCTCTCCAGGAACCCCACTATATTCTATGCCATTTTCCGCCACCACAAATGAACCATCCAATGCTGTACTCTGCATCTGATAGGCTTTATCTGCAGACAACACGCGCCATACGGGTACTTTGGTTGTAACATCTATACCATTAACCTTCTTATGAACCGTCACCGTCTCTCTCTTGGCTATAAAAATGTTTTGTGCCGCTTGTGTCGTATTATCCACATTTTCTACATAAACGACATTTTGATCGTTAAGACTTTTAAAACGCCCTGGAACCAACGTGTTAATGATGATGGTAGCTGGATTAGTGGCCAAAATTTTATTCTTATCGCGTATCAGCCACGGGGTAATATAAAAGTTCATCACCAAAACCAATACAAAAACAAGACTGGCGAAGGTTAGAGTATACGCCAATAGCTGTTTCTGACTGACCCCGCAGGCTTGCAACACCGTCATTTCGCTGTCTACATAAAGACGACCATAGGCTAATAGAATAGCCATATACAATCCTATGGGCAGCAAAAATCCTAATAATATGGGCACTTCTAAGGCCATGATTTTAAGCAGCATACCGCCCGTCAGCTTACCCGCCGCTGCCCGCCCTAAATACTGTACTATCTGGTTGCTTAAAAAAATCGCTACCAAAATACCGCTAATCACACATAAATGGGAATAGATTTCTTTGGCCAGATACTTTTTGATAACCACTGCTAAAACTCGCTTTGTCAACTGTATTTCGCTATAATTTCGTGACTATAGCCCTAGGGCAGGCACGGGGGCCTGCCCCTGCGAAAATCAGGCACGGGGGCCTGCCCCTACGAAAATCAGGCACGGGGGCCTGCCCCTATGAAAATCAGGCACGGGGGCCTATGCTCTTTCTTGCACCTTCATTTTTGAATTATTACTACACAAGAGGATCACAATGAATTTTACGCTAAGCACCGATGCACCACAACAAATCAAAGCAGATTGTTTGATTATTCCGCTGTTTAAAGACGCTCAGCCTAAGGATCCCCAAGTCAAATTACCCGCAAAAATTGCTAAAATTTTAACCGATTACGTGCAATTAGGCAATATCAATGACGACTGTGGGCAAATTAATTGGCTGTTTGATGTCAAAGAATGCCAAGCTTCGCGCTTATTGGTCGTAGGCTTAGGCCCAATAGCTGAATTTACAGCCGAAAAAGCCGTCTGCGCTCTACAAGCCGCCGCCAGCGCCTTGTTACAAAAGCAATATAGCGGTGCCGCCCTAGCCCTAGAAGGTTTAGCCTGTAAAGCTTTGGACGAAGCACAGTGGGTACAGCAAGCTGCTCTCGCTTTTAAGGAAAAAGCCTATCAATTTAACACATTTAAGACTAAAACAGCCGCTAAAAAGCCCACTTTAAAATCCATCTCTTTTTGTATAGATAAAGCCCATGTAAAAAGCGGGCAAAAAGCACTGGATTATGCATTAGCCTTAGCAGAAGGGATGTCTTTTGTTAAAGATTTGGCCAATACTCCAGCCAACCATTGTACCCCCAGCGCTATAGCCCAAAAAGCTCAAGAAATGGGGAAAAAACACCCTAAGATAACAACGACTATACTGTCTGTCGCCGATATGAAAAAACTAGGCATGAATGCTATTTTAGCCGTAGGCCAAGGCAGCCGCCACGAACCTAAATTCGTTATTGCCGAATACAAAGGCGGCAATAAATCACAAGCGCCCATCGCTTTAGTGGGTAAAGGCATTACCTTCGACACCGGTGGTATCTCCCTCAAACCCCCCGCTACCATGGATGAAATGAAATACGACATGTGTGGCGCGGCGACAGTATTAGGTGCCATTCAAGTGGCGGCATCGCTGAATCTGCCTATTAATATAGTGGCTCTAGCCGCTTGTGCCGAAAATATGCCTGGCGGCAATGCCATCAAACCGGGCGATATAATTACCACGCTATCCGGTCAAACTGTAGAAATCCTCAATACCGACGCCGAAGGCCGTTTGGTATTGTGTGATGCTCTGAGCTATTGCGCCCGTTATAAACCTGAAGTGATATTGGATTTTGCGACATTGACTGGCGCTATGGTAGTGGCTTTAGGCACTCACACTTCCGGCTTTTTTACCGATGATGAAGCTTTGGCCATTGCATTAAATCAGGCCGCAAAAAATAGCTTAGACTCTGCTTGGCGTATGCCCTTAATCGCCAGTTTCAAAGATGACTTAAAAAGCAATTTTGCCGATCTTGCCAATATTGCTCCCCATCGCTGGGGTGGTGCCATTGAAGCAGCCGTGTTTCTAGCCCAATTTACGGAAGGGTATCGCTGGGCACATTTTGATATCGCCGGCACGGCTTGGACTATGGGCGCAAACAAAGGCGCTACCGCACGCCCCTTACCCTTGTTGATGGATTACTTATACCAGCACGCTTACGGACAATCATGAGTCACAGCGTAGATTTTTATGTATTACAAGAAACCGGCACCGAGGCCAGTTCCCGCCTCGCTTGCCGCTTGGCAGAAAAAGCCTATTTGCACGATAAAACCGCTTATATACACTGTGCTGAAAACAAAACGGTTGCGGCTATAGACCAATTGCTATGGACCTTCAAGGAAGAAAGTTTTATTCCCCATGCCAGCGTATCCGCCGCTGCAGCACACAATGCGCCTATAGTTATAGGCTGCAATAACGAAACTTTAAGCCGCGACTACGATATTTTAATCAACCTACATCCTGAAATTAACCGGTGCTGGCAAAAATTTAGTAGAATATTAGACATCATTGCCAATGAACCGCTCGCTAAAGAACTAGGACGGCAACGGTATAAATATTACCGCGAAGCTCAATGCCAGCTCAGTCTGCATGAACTATAAAAAGAGAATACTATGAACGAGCCTTTACCACCTCAATATATTCCTGATGCTTTAGAAAAAGAATGTTATGCATTTTGGGAACAACAAGGCTATTTTAAGCCCCGAGGCTTAGACCAGCCCTATTGCATCATGTTACCTCCCCCCAATGTCACCGGCAGTCTGCATATGGGTCATGGTTTCCAACATACTTTAATGGACATCTTAACCCGCTATCATCGTATGCAAGGTGACAACACCTTGTGGCAACCTGGCACTGATCACGCGGGCATTTCTACGCAAATGGTGGTCGAAAGACAATTATTACAAAAAAATCAATCGCGTCATGATCTAGGTCGAGACGCTTTTGTAGAAGCCATTTGGCAGTGGAAAAAAATATCCGGTTCGCGTATCACGGAACAAATGCGCGTCATGGGCAACTCTTGTGATTGGACTCGCGAGCGATTTACTTTAGATGAAGGCTTATCTGCCGCAGTCAACAAAGCTTTTGTCACTTTGCACGAACAAGGTTTAATTTATCGCGCTAAGCGCTTGGTCAATTGGGATCCGAAGTTATTAACCGCGATTTCTGATTTAGAAGTACTCAATGAAGAAGAAGACGGTTTCTTATGGCATATACAGTATCCAGTTGTAGGCTGTGATGATGTATTGATCGTTGCCACTACGCGTCCGGAAACTTTATTGGGCGATACTGCGGTTGCGGTACATCCAGAGGATAGTCGTTATCAGCATTTAATCGGCAAAAAAGTCGCTCTACCCTTAACGAATCGTGAAATCCCCATTATTGCCGACGACAGCATAGATAGGGAGTTTGGCAGCGGTGCTGTGAAAATTACCCCAGCCCACGATTTCAACGATTACGACATGGGTTTGCGCCATAGCTTACCGATGATCAATATTCTTACGCCCGATGCTCATTTAAATGCAACAGTACCTGAGGCCTACAAGGGCTTAGATCGTTTTGTCGCTCGCGAAAAAATATTGGCCGATCTACAAAAACAGGGTTTACTCATTAAGGCTGAGCCGCACCGTTTAAAAGTGCCACGCGGCGATCGTTCCGGCGTCATTGTTGAGCCTTACTTAACCGAACAATGGTTTCTGAAAATGGCCGACTTGGCTAAACCCGCTATAGCCGCCGTCAAAGAAGGTAAAATACGTTTTGTACCCGAGAATTGGCAAAACACCTATTTTCAGTGGTTAGACAATATTCACGATTGGTGTATCAGCCGCCAATTGTGGTGGGGACATAGGATCCCGGCCTGGTATGATAACCAAGGTCATATCTTTGTAGGCAAAGATGAAGCCACGGTGCGCGCGCAACATAAAATTGCGGATGATATAGTTTTAACTCAAGATAACGATGTATTAGACACGTGGTTTTCTTCGGCATTATGGCCTTTTTCTACTTTAGGCTGGCCGGAGAAAGCAGCTGATCTTAAAACCTTCTACCCTACCTCTGTGCTTATCACCGGTTTTGATATTTTATTTTTCTGGGTAGCGCGCATGGTGATGATGGGTTTACATTTCATGGATGAGGTTCCTTTTAAAACGGTTTACATTACCGGCCTGATACGCGATCACGAAGGGCAAAAGATGTCTAAGACCAAGGGTAATGTCTTAGACCCGCTCGATTTAATTTATGGCATCGATTTAGCAACACTCATTGAAAAACGCGTCAGCGGTTTAATGCAACCACAAATGGCCGCGCGCATTGAGAAAGTAACCCGTGAACATTATCCAGATGGTATTCCTGCTTTTGGCACCGATGCTTTGCGTTTTACTTTTTGTGCCTTAGCTTCAACGGGACGCAATATACGTTTCGATCTGGCGCGTTTAAGCGGTTATCGCAATTTCTGCAATAAATTGTGGAACGCGGCGCGCTTTATTTTTCTACACACTGCGGATAAACCTATTGCTAAAATGGTTGACAGCAAGCAATTATCTCTAGGGGAACGTTGGTTGTTATCGCGATTGCAACACACCATTCAATTATCCAAAGAACATCTGAATACCTATAGGTTCGATTTATTGGCACAACAATTGTATGAATTCGCTTGGGATGAATATTGTGATTGGGGCTTAGAGTGGGCCAAAACCATTTTGCAAAGCGATGCCGCTGAAGATAAAAAGGCGCAAACGCGTTACATCTTAATCCATTCCTTTGAAACCTTGTTGGCCCTATTGCATCCTATCATTCCTTTTATAACCGAAAAATTATGGCAATCCTTTAAGCCCTTACTCGCATTAACAGAACCGTCGTTGATGCTACGCGCCTATCCACAATACAATGCACATTTACACGATGAAAACAGCGAAGAATTATTTTCCTTAGCACAAGCCATCATTGTAGCTACTAGGAATATCCGAGTAGAAATGAATATTGCGCCCGGAAAGCCTGTAGCCTTATCTTTAATGACAGCAAACGACGCCTTACGCACTAGACTAAATCCTTATCTGGAAAACCTAAAACCACTGGCCCGCTTATCCGCCATTAGCTGGATAGAGCTAGCACCCAGCGCACAACAATTTGCCACTGCAGAAATCAAAGATATCACCTGCTTTATAGACTTAGCGGGCCTTATAGACATTGCAGCTGAAAAAGAGCGTCTTAACAAAGAAAAAGTAAAATTGGAGCAAGAAATTAGTAAATGTCGCTCTAAATTGGATAACCCACAGTTTGTAGATCGTGCTCCCGCTGCAGTAATAGAGCTAGAGAAAGCCCGTTTGGCGGAGTTTAGCGTTACTTTGGAAAAAGTACAGATGCAGTTGCAGCGGTATGGGTAGAAACCCCATAATAACCCCAATTTGATTAATATTTGAACTAAACTGTGAACGAATTCCCTAGCTGCGACCTGGCGGGCGAGGTTAATTCTTCGTAAACCCCTTGCTATTTAGGGACAAATCCACTACGATAGCGGCTTGCCGTTCCCCGATAGCTCAGTTGGTAGAGCAAGTGACTGTTAATCACTGGGTCACAGGTTCGAGTCCTGTTCGGGGAGCCAAACTAGATTATATGGCTCCATATGCCTTTAATTCCTAGTATACTCTTCAGGGCGTTTTCGCTCTGTAATTATAATTGACTTAGCGAGGTAAAATTATGTCTGCAAATGAAAATACAGTAGAAACAACAAAATATACTCTATATCGAGTAACAATCTCGGAGAAAGGAAAAACCGAATGCAGCTGGGTTTTTGCAGAAACTCACATGCTGGCTATTCAACAAGTAGTGGATCCTTTTGGGCTTTGCACGGGGAGGAAGTGTGATCAGTTTAGTGCGTGGGATGAACAAGCAAGCATTACTCTTGTTAAAGATGGTCAGAACCCCTTCCTTAAGCTCACGCATACAAGTCGAGAACAGGCCCTCTTCGCCGCGGAAAATCAAAAAGGATTCGACACGGATATAATAAGCATCTTTGCACCAAGTGCAGAGCAAATAGAGGCGGAGCAAAAGAAAACACTTTTTGACCTGAATCTGTATATTCAAGAAAATTATTCAACGAGTAACAATTCAATATTTAGCAATTTTTTCAGCCCCTCTCCCATTGGCTGTGTGGCTATTTGCACTATAATAATGGATTCAAATTTGCACATTGAAGCGAAAGTGAGTGCCATAATCGAAGAAGCGAGGACTCGTTATGATGCTAACTCTGGCGGACAAAAGCCTTTCAGCAGAGATGAAAAAGTTCATGAGTTTTACAAGCAGTTAAGCCAGGCTAAGGATATAACTGACATTAGAAATATAATGCTTCCTGAAGCAGTGAAGCTAAGCGTAAAGCCCGCTCGTTAAGGCAAAAGAAGTCTGTTTTGATATACCCATCGCCAATGAAGATGCGAG
>VFJT01000151.1 GCA_009885935.1 Gammaproteobacteria bacterium | reverse complement strand
TCATTAATTGCCTCTATAATAACTTCTGCTCTAGCACCCCAAGTGTTCTCTTCCGCTTCTTTTTTCATGATCTTGAAATATTCGTCGTCTTTTGGAATTGCGAACGCCTTATCAATAAGGCTGATGAATTCATCGTGATCTTTAGCGATTAGAGCCGATTTATATTTTCTGCATTCTGGCATGTCTGTTGTAATGATTGGTTTGCCAAGAGCCATATATTCAAAAAGCTTTATTGGAGATGTGGCTAAGGTCGTTTCATTTATGATAAATGGAATAATTGAGGCATCAAAATATTCAGCATAATCAGGTAATACCTCATATTTGATTGGCCCTAAAACAGTAATATTCTTTCGTT
This sequence comes from Gammaproteobacteria bacterium, assembly GCA_009885935.1. Classification (GTDB taxonomy): domain Bacteria; phylum Pseudomonadota; class Gammaproteobacteria; order UBA1113; family UBA1113; genus VFKP01. Next base: position 3,457 of record VFJT01000151.1, on the reverse strand, counting down.
TATCCAAATTTGTAGTTTTGAACTTATTGTCATAAATGTATCCCAACAATAAAATATGATAACTGTCTCCAAGGTCAGATAATTTAGCAATTAGATCATAGTCAACCCACGAAGCTAGCGCGCCAAAGTAGCCAATTACCTTTTTCCCTTTTATAAAATCCAACTCAGGTATTTTTTTCTTAACCTTTGAGAAATGATCGATATCAACTGCATTGGGAACAAAATATGTATTTGTTAAACTAGGTCTATATTTTTTTACATCCTCTAAGAGTTTAGATGCAGTGACTAATAATATGATCCTTTGTTCGCGCAAAACGTATTCATGTCGTTCAATCGCTTCTTGAGATACAGCCCCAAATATTTCCTCATTTAAATCATCCAGATAATCATATATGACTATATTATTTTCATGTAGATATTTCTCTACAAGAGGAATGTCGTATTGTCTAGATGGGTGTGAATATAAAAAAAGTATTTTTTTCTCCCGGTGTTCAGTATGAAGTGAGAAAGAATAACTGGCTGGCGGAATTAGAAAAAGATTCTTTTTTAATTTTTTTACCTTATTAACCGAATCAAGCATATTATTTGTGTGAAATAAATACAAATAGTTATTTGATAAAACCTGAGTGAGCTGTTGAGGTCTTTGATAAAGTGGAAGATTGAAGTCGTGATAAGGCGGATAAATAATTACAGGCTTAGGTGTTGTGTTTACTATTTTTTTAATTGTTTTGTTGTTTAAACTAATATAGATACGCTCTTTTAGTTTATAGATACGCTCTTTTAGTTTATTGTTAATTTTATTTTTAGCAAGTTTAAGTGCGTAAATCAGTCCGAATCTTTGGATAAAAGAATATAGTCGCAATAAAAAACGTTTAGACTTTCTAAAGAATGTTTTCATAAATTAAAGATTTTTTGGAGTTGATTTATATGCTCATCCTGCATATTGCAAATAAAATGATCCGAAATCTCTTTGGCTTTAAGAGAATATGTTTCATAGTCTTCTGCAATTTTGCAAATTTTTTCCGCCGCTTCTTTCGATCCATTTTTTTCACAGAAAAGAAACCCTTCGTATCCTTGGCATAAATAGTGGTGAGCTGGAATGTTGCGGACTACCGACGGGATGCCCGAAGATAGTGATTCAGCTGTCGCTAAACCAAATGACTCATTGCTTGAGGCGGATATATAAATACCACGGTTTTGTAACATGGAGTATAAAAAATTAGTCGTTTCTGAAAATCCAAGGCCATTTTTTATAATTAAGCTATCGATAAGGTCATTATTCTTTAGGAGAAAATTACTGTAATCGAATATGTTTGGGCTGGCAATTAGGAAAAGAAGATCTTTGTTTATCGTTTTGCAATGTTGAAACGTTTTTATTAGCTCTGTCGGGTTTTTGAGCGAATCTAGCCGGCCAAAGTAAAAGACAATATTTTTATTCCATGTTTTTTCTTCAATACGTTTAGGCCTTGATGTTTTTGGAACAAAATTTTGTAAAACATCAACACTTTCTGAAGGGAGGCCAAATTTGTTCAATAAAAAATTTTTAAATGGTAATGATGGGGTAAGAATTTTTTTTATTTTATTATCGATGTGATTTAGATATTGTATTGACTCAGGGTATGTAGAGTGACATTCAATAATAAGATTTTTCTTGAAGTCATTAAAGACCTCCGGCGTATCAATCGACACGATAAAATCAAAATCTTTTTCGTTGATGGCGTTTCGTTTTAAAATATCAATCCTTCCTGATAGTGACACGCTATGGATGTGATTACTAAATTCGGTAATTGCTTCTTCGTTTTCGTAAAGAAAACATACATGCATTTTTATTGGAATTCTTTTTTCTTTGTACAGTTCTGCTCTGTTCAGAAGTATACGCTCAACCCCGCCAAGCGTGCAGTATTTGTAAATATATAAAATATTAATGTGGTTCAATTCTGCTTTCCTCCCAATATACGGCTTGCTATATTTGACCAATAATGCTGTTCAAGCCAACTTGATATCTTTTCTCTTTGGAAGCTATGTGTTTGCTTATGAAAGCTAATAATGCTTTTTTTGAACTCGTTAAAATTAGATGCATTTTTACAGTATGGATAATTTTCGATATGCGGCAAGCCTGTTGAAACGACAGGTCTATAGTGTTGCAAATATTCATAAACTTTCAGTGGGTCAATTGCATCCGAAAGCGCCCCAGATATAAAAGGAATTAATCCTATTTCAAATTTTTCTATATACTTTATTAGATCGCCATGCTGTACATAACCATGGAAAAAAATATTATCGTGCTTTTTTAACAAAGCCTTTGTGTTCTCTGAAAGGCCCTCGCCAATAATATGTATTTGAAATCGTTTATCTTCTGCTAACCTAAAGATGTAACTCCAATTAAACCATTTTTCAGTTAGGTGGCCAAAATAACCAATACTAATAATGGATTGCTCCCTAGGTAAGGGGGCTACCTTATTTGCTGGGAAAGTTCCATTAGGAACCAACTTTACAAATCTTTGCATTTTGAACTTATTTACAAGCGATTTAGAAACAGCGCTAACGTGGTCAGCATTGTTTATAAAAAAATATTCTATGTTTTTATTGTACCAAATGGCTTCATCGTTATCATGAAATGCCTCCCAGTCATCCATAATGTCATAATGTATACAAAAACGCTCTTTTCTAAAAAGAAAATAGTTTTTTATCATTAGATCGTCTGGGATCGTTATTATTATCCTTTTTTCGATCAGTTTTAAGTGCCTAGAAAATTGTTCTATTAGGGATTCTATCTTCAGCCTCGGAAGCTGGTAGACTCTATCTATAATGAGAGAATCATCCTCTTTTGCAATGTCACATTCGCTGAACTGATATCTAAGGAAAAATATAAAATATCCTTGTGCCGCATATGCTTTTGCAAGAGCAATTGGTCGCTGATTTCTATTAGTATCAAAGCCAAATGCGCAGTCAATTACTAGAACTCCCTTAATCGCTCTTGCTTGAACTAACGCATTAATTTTTTCGAAAATAGCATCATGAGCATTAATAGTATTTGCTTCGTTATTACTACCAATGTAATTTCCATTGTCCGTCTCAATAACTTCAGAAAGTTTTTTTTTCAAAAAACTTACGGTATAATAGAAACCATCAGACCTGAATCTTCTTGATAGATTTCTAAGGACATAGGAAAGTGGATGTTTTCTTTTCATTCTAAACGCTATACGCATAGAACATTTAACAAGCTTAAAGCTTTTGTCGCTGATCTTCTTTATGAGTCGTACTGGTTTTGTTACTTTCCAGGAAAAACTTGATAAAACATACTGTAAACCTACAGTTGCCTGCTCTAGCTGCTGCTTTGTAGCTTGATACTCGGTTTGTTCTTGAGCTAGAGTTTGCTCTAGCCGCTGCTTTGTAGCTTGATGCTCGGCTTCTTCTTGAGCTAGAGTTTGCCCTAGCTGCTGCTTTGTAGCTTGAT
>VFJT01000027.1 GCA_009885935.1 Gammaproteobacteria bacterium | reverse complement strand
GACTCATCAGACTAATTACCACACTCAGGCCAGTAGTCTTTCGAAAAGCTAGAGAGCTTCCAAACGGCTAGAGTCAAAAAGTAGAGGCAAATGCCATTATAGACTAAAAGTTAGCATTTGGGAAGGGTTATAGGCAATTATCCGGAAAATTAACATCTCTATTGTTGATTTTGCCGTAAAATTATCATGAGAGTTGTCAATTTTCCGGGAAATAGCTGTTGTGATCAATATATGCGCACATATAATTAATCAGAGGGCCAAAGGAGGCTGGCTTTGCATCAAGCCTTTGTGAAGGTACCCATTATTCTGGATCTTTTTTCCCTGCTTCCCCAAATACTTCCATCCAGCGATCGCCTACGCTGTACCAGTGTTCGATAGCATCTGTAAGGTATTTAACCGAATGATTATTACACCTTAACAACAGCTCAGCACCGGGTAAAGTTAATAAGATTTCAAGGCGTTCTGCCAGGTGGCACCCAGCCAATAATACTATATTCTGTATGCGGCATTGCTCAGGTGTCCAGTGGAAGGTCGCTTTTTTGTCAGAGCGGCTCACTTGTTGATAACCGGCTGTAATTTCAGTTGAAATGGACATAATTTTTCTCCTTATTTTTCAATGCATAAAGTCCTTAGGTGATACGTTTACGATTCCTTAAGTGGTAGGATTTTGCTGGTCTCGCTACCTGAATGAAAGTGTAAGTTAAATTTATTAATATAAAATCAGGGAAATGCCCTGAAGTATTGGTCGGTTTAGTATTGCTAGAGTGTCAATAAAGGATTGATTTTTAAGGAAAGGAGGACTTAAAAAAAGTATGGAATTGACATAAATAATTTATTCCTTTAATATATGGGTAACAGGAGGTGTTTATTTATTGTTATGAAGGAAAATTCAAAGGAAACACAGCCAAATAACATAAGCCTTTTACAGGATTGTGAGCAAACAAATTTTAAAATAGGAGAAGATGCTTTATTTGATTTTGTTTCTGCAATGCCTGGGCCCGCACATCTTAAAGAAATAAAAACGGGGCGTTATATTTTCAGCAATCAAAGCAATTTAGAAGTGTATAGCCTAAATCAAGTAAGCGAAATTATAGGGGCAACAGTTCAAGATCTGGATGTATTCATGTCTCCTTATTGGGGAAAAGGCTTTGCCGATCATATTGATTTTTTAGACTTTCAAGTCCGGGAAAAACAAGAAACTGTGGTTGTTCAACAGAAAGTCTTTTTGGATAAATGTGGGTTGATACATATTCAAAACATGACTAAAACACCCGTGCTCAGCAATAACAATAAGGTGGCAGCAATTTTAACGCTCAGTTTTGATTTGACTTCTAAAGCTGATCCATTGAGAATTCTAGAGTATTATAAAAGCATCTATCCTAAAAAAAGTGACGCGCTACATTATTTTTCAAATCATTTAAATATAAAAAAATTCTTCAATGAACCTTTAACTGAGAAAGAATTACTGTGTATGGTTTACATGAAACAAAATACTTCCTATAAAAGTATTGCAGCGTCCTTAGGTTTAGGTATTAAAACGGTTGAAACACATATATCCAATATCATAGGCAAATCGAAAAAGCATTCTGTAGTGGAGGTTCTAACATTTTTGCGCAATGGTTAATATGGTGGCGTGTCATTTTTGGTTGTGATAAGATATGCTACTCTTATTACAAGTTTTTAGAATGATATGAAAAATAAAAATTTAGTCTGTATTGGATTTTTGGCAAATATTTTTGAGTGGTATGACTTTTCAGTTTATGCTTTTTTGGTCTCAAAAATCGGGTACTTATTTTTCCCCTCAGGCAATGCGCAGATAGAACTGATTAAAGCTTTTTTCTTGTTTTCAGTCAGTTATTTAATTAGACCTTTGGGCAGTCTTTTTTTTGGTAGCATTGCCGATCGCTATAACCGTATTGCTGCTTTAAAATTATCATTGTTAATGATGGCAATTCCGACTTTATTGATCGCATTTTTGCCGACCTACGCCAGCGCCGGTGTTTTAGCAACAACTTCTTTAGTGATTCTAAGATTGGCACAAGGTTTTGCTGCGGGGGGTGAACTGCCTGGTTCAGCCTGTTATGTATATGAAAGAGCCGCTGATGAGAAAAAATCTTTTTATTGTAGCTTTGTGGCGGCCAGCTCAATGCTGGGTGTTTTATTGGGTTCAATCATGGCTACAGGACTTTATTGGCTGTTTAGTGCAGAGCAAGTTTTAGCTTGGGCTTGGCGCATTCCGTTTTTCTTCGGCTTTTTTGTACTGATTTTTGTTTTTTATTTGAGGAAAAGTATTTTAACACCGGATGATAAAGTATGCTCAAACGAAGCTGTTTATAAAAAAACGACGTCCGAAATCTGGGGCAATAGAGCAGGGTTGATGCGGGTTTTTGCCATTAACGCATTCATTGCCGTGACTTTTTATTTGTTGTTTGTTTGGATGCCATCGTATCTACATGTTTTTCTGAAAATGAATGAAACCGTAGCCTTTTTAAGTGGAACTCTGGGCTTATTCATGTTGATTGTTTTTACGTTGATTTTTGGTGCTTTAGCCCCCAAAATAGGCCGTAGGAATTTAGCCTTGATGAGTATTACTTTAATTTTTATTTTAACCTACCCCTTGTTTATTCTTTTAAAAGAAGGCTCATTAATGAATATTTTCATAGTGCCAGTCTTATTTGCTTTGTCTTTAAGTTGTATTGATGGAATAAACGTAGAAATGATGGCGGGTCAATTTAAAACTGCGTTTCGTGCCAGGGGTATAGGGTTGAGCTTTACCTTGCCCGCGGCTATTTTTGGTGGACTTGCCCCTACGATTTGCAGTGTTTTAATCTATAAAACGGGCTCCGATGTTTCGGCAATAGTTTTTCTAATGATCATGTGTTTGTTTGCGCTACCAGCGGCTATGACGCTTAAGCAATAACACGCTTTTCTGCGCACAGAAGAATTCCGCCAAGCACTCCCGCAATGAGAGACTTTTTTATAGATGAATAAGTCTCTAAAGCTTTTTGAAATAAGGATTGGCTAAATAAGCGCATTATTTCATTTTCATTCTCAAGCAGGCGATCGATTAGCTGTGTGTACCATTGTATGTACTGTAGGCTTAAGTCAATTTTTTTTAAAGGTTGCCAGCCACTCTGTGCAAGTAACGAATCTATGCTACGGAGTGGAATGGGCATAAAAGGAGAGGTGTTTTTATCCCCAGCCCTAAATAGAGGCGTGATTTCTTTAAGACAAGGATCAGAGTAGTCAAAAACAATGATTTTCCCTTTGACTTTTATAAGTTTATTTAAAGTCCTAAGTGCTAAGAGGGGTTCTGAAAAAGCATAGAATGAATTAAATAAACAAATAATATCGAAAGTTTGTGTAATGACTTGTGCAGCATTCAATACATCACAACAGTGGAACACACAAGCGGGATATTTTTTCTGGGCATATAAAATTGTTTTTTTTTCAATATCTAAGCCCGTTACTTGCCCTAAATAATGCTTTTGAATGTAGTCGGCGGTTCCCCCCAGACCACAACCCACATCTAAAATCGTTTGTTTGGGCCGGTGCTCGAAATTGGAAAAGGCCAGATCAATTGCTTCTTCTTCTCCAGCATGAGCAAAATCACCTTTCCTTAAAAAAGAAACCAGTTGTTTTCCTGAATAGGTTCTTAAAGGTTCGCGCTGAGCCATACTTTCACTCAGGCCATTCCGAGGAATGGTGCGTGATTAACTCACACCCATTGGCTGTAGAGAGGTACACAAAACTGTAGCGGGCCTTCACTTCGGTGGCTTTATCCTTTTTTACGCCTGAAAAAGTGTATAAACCGG
>VFJT01000071.1 GCA_009885935.1 Gammaproteobacteria bacterium | reverse complement strand
CAATGACCGCATTTTTGACAACAATATTCATAAATTGGCATAATATTATCTCTATTTTAAAATCTGTTAATTATAGAGTATATCACATCCTTCCGCTCCCTGACGGTCGCGGCTCGGTGCCTTTTTTATCCTGATATCCCTTTTAATACCGGCATGTTCCAATTCTCTTTTAAATTCGAAATGCCTTGTTCTAGCACTTCCAGTACCGCTTTATTGCTCAGATGCTGCTCTACTTTTAATGTAGGATAATAAATCGCTTCCATGAGCTGATACAAGGTCAGTTCGTTTAAATCCACCGTTAATTTAATTTTTTTATTGTCACAAGCGATGATGCCCGCTGCTTCTAATTGTTCTTCTAGGGACTCAATATTATTAAGTTCATCGCTAGGGGCCTGTTTTAACCACGTCTCATAATTATAGTCGTGTTTGTTCTCATGTAAAATTTTCAATAACAATAAAGCCCTAGATAAAGCAGTTTGCTTTCTTTGCGATAAGGGTGTACGCCAATAAGGTAATATTTGCAATAACTCAGCGCCCCACAGGACGATGGTCCAAGACAAATAAAGCCACAATAAAAAGATAGGAATAGCGGCTAATGCACCATAAACCAAAGTATAAACCGAGAAACGCTCTATATAAAAAGCAAAAGCTTGTCTCGCCAACTCAAATAATAAAGCCGCCACTATACCCGCTATTAGACAATATTTTATAGGTGAGACGCGATTAGGCAGCAAACGATAGAGTAAGGTAAACCATATAACAGTTATAGTATACAGAATACCCGAGCTCAGCCATTTTTTTGCGAATGCGGAATGCCAACCCATTTCTTGCCCAGACCAAGCAAAGGCCTGTGAGAAAAGCAGCATACAGGATCCTAATAATACCGGTGCCAGGGTTAAAATAGCCCAATACAGAAAAAAACCCTCAATAAAATGGCGTGATTTTTTGATGCGCCATATGGCATTAAACGCGCTTTCTATGGTGAATAACACAAAAATAGCCGTAACCAACAACGATATGATGCCCAACCAGGATAATTGTATCGTTTTTTGCACCCATAAATTCAGTTGGCTTTGTATCACTTGCCCAGTAGAAGGAACAAAATGAGCAAAAATAAAGTCTTGCGCTTTGTCGCCTAAAATGGCAAATTTAGGAAAAGCCGTAAAGATAACCAAACCTACCATCATCATGGGAACGATGGATAATAAGGTGGTAAAACTGAGTTCAGCAGCGCGCGATAAACAGCGATCGGCAGCAAAGCGCCTTAAAACACAGCGTAGATTATAGAATTGTAAAATAAATTGATGCACGTTTCCTCCAGGAGACAGTGTAGCAAAGGGGGGGGCGCTTGTCACTCAATGGCATTCGGTTAAGATCTAAATGATAGACGGAACGATGATCTGTCGTAGGGGCAACCCCCTGTGGTTGCCCTTCGAGGGCAGGCACGGGGGCCTGCCCCTACGAATGAGAGGTGTTGGCTTCACCTAGATCGGGATCATACAAATCTTTGTAGAGCCTCTTCTCTAAGTACGCATCTAATAACAGGCGGGTTCTGCGTTCACGGCCTTTTTGTAACCGACCCATCGATTTATCGAGTTTACCTTCAATGTCAGAAAGCAGCTGCTCTTCTTCATCATAATGCAGATGTTCATTCTCGCTAAAATCAGGGTGATATGCGTATGAGGCCATAATAATGCTCCGTTGTGCTTTTATTTGAGTATAGCTCAAATAAAAGAAAACGGGTTAAATTCTATACACTTAACAAATGCCCACAAACCGTCTAAAATACTCTATATAGAACATTATAAAAGGGCCCTCACTATGACTGTTTTAGCTAACTCAGAGAAAATACGTGCTTTATGTGAACAAAATTGGGAAGATGATATTATTCCCACCTTAAAAAAGTTTATCGCTATTCCCAATAAATCGCCTGCTTTTGATGCGGATTGGCAAAAGAATGGCCATGTTGATGCTGCAGTCAAATTAGTCAGCGATTGGGTTAAAAAGCAAGCTATTCCAGGCTTAGAACTGCGGGTACTGCAATTGCCTAAACGTACCCCCCTCATTTTAATAGAAATTCCTGGTACCATAGACAGGACGGTGTTGATGTATGGCCATATTGATAAGCAGCCTGAAATGCAGGGTTGGCTGGAAGGTCTATCCCCCTGGGAAGCTGTATTAAGCGGCGATAAACTGTATGGTCGCGGCGGTGCGGATGATGGTTATGCCGTTTTTGCCTCTATTTTGGCGATTAAAGCACTAAAAGCGCAAAATAGCGCTCATAGCCGCATCGTTATTTTGATTGAAAGCTCAGAGGAAAGTGGTAGCATCGATCTACCCTACTATATAGCCGAATTAGAACAAGACATAGGTACACCAGAACTGATTATCTGCCTAGATTCTGGTTGCGGCAACTACGAACAATTATGGCATACCACGTCGCTGCGCGGCATGATCAGCGGCGTTTTGCGGGTAGAAACCTTAACGGAAGGAGTACACTCTGGCTATGGTACGGGTATTATGCCCTCCAGCTTTAGGATTATCCGCCAATTATTAAGCCGTATTGAAAATAAAAATACCGGTGAAATTTTATTATCATCGTTTCATGTCGATATTCCTGAACAACGCATTAAGGAGACTAGGTTAGCAGCGAGTGTATTGGGAGATGAAGTGTATAAGGCTTTTCCGCGCAGTGCTAAGACTATGCCTGTTAACGATAATATGAGCGAATTACTGTTAAATCGCACGTGGCGCCCCTCCTTAGAAATTATAGGTTGTGATGGCATACCTTCTTTAAAAGATGCCGGTAATGTATTAAGACCTTATACTAGCCTCACCTTATCTTTGCGTACGCCACCGACTTGCGATGCAGAAAAAGCGGCCTTACAGCTAAAACATATCCTAGAAGCCGATCCACCCTATCAGGCTAAAGTCACTTTCAATGCAGAAAAAGCCAGTAGTGGTTGGCATGCACCCCTATTAAACCCTTGGCTTAAAAAGGCTATGGACGATGCTTCACAATCCTATTTTGGCAAAGAGGCGTTGGCCATTGCCGAAGGCGGTAGCATACCCTTCATGGGAATGCTAGGTGAAAAATTTCCCAAAGCACAGTTTCTCATTACCGGCGTTTTAGGGCCGCATTCCAACGCCCATGGCCCCAATGAGTTTCTACACATCCCTACAGTAAAGCGATTAACGTGTTGCATCAGCCATGTCATTGCCGCTGAAGCTGTCCATGAATGATGTGCTAAGTCATTATAAAGAAAAACTACTCGAAATAATCGGCACAGTGGATTGTGCCTATTCTCAAGAAAAAAGTGCGCTGGATTTATTAGAATACTATACCGATGCACTAGATTCGCTTCTAATAGATCTGTGGCAAGAGCATCAAAGTGAGCCGCAAAAATACTGTCTACTTGCAATCGGTGGCTATGGACGCAGGGAGTTATATCCTTATTCAGATATCGATATACTCATATTAACAGAAACCTCGGTCAAAGAAGATCCGTTTTTAGAAACATTTTTGCAAATCTTGTGGGATTTGAAATTAAAAGTATCTCCAGTAACCGCGACCCAGGAACAACTCGCCGTCTTATGTCTAGAGAATTTATCTACTTTAACCAGTGTTTTAGACCAACGCTATTTAAGTGGTTCGCTAGACTTATATCATTCCTTTTGTCTACAAAGTGATTCTTTTTTACCGTTAACTACTTTAGAATTTTATGCGCAAAAAAAAGAAGAACAACGGCGTCGCCACCAGACGGTAGGACAGTATGCTTTTTCTTTGGAACCGAATATTAAAGAAAGTCCAGGCGGATTACGCGATATGCACACTTTACTGTGGTGCAGTCGCTATGCTTTTATGAAACAAGAAGGCTGTTTTAAAAGTAAAAAACGGGTTACAATATTAACTGCATTTTATACATTAGAAGAAAAAAACATTCTAAGCCATAACGAGAGCGAGAAACTAGCGCAAGCTTACCTCTATTTAGCGCATGTCCGTTTTTCTTTACACCTGCAGGTTAAAAAAAACGAAGATCGCCTATCCTTTGAAATGCAAGCTGAATTAGCCGGGTGCTATAATAAATCACAACGCGATTTTATGAGGAAATATTATGATGCTGTGTTAATTTTAATGCGATATCAACAAATTTTAGAAAAGAGTTTTTGCGCATGGATGAGTGAAGATACAAAAAAGAACGTAGGGGCAGATCCTTGTGCCTGCCCCTATGAGCCCATAGAAATTTTGCTCAATTGTCAAAATGATACAGACATTCAAAACATTCCCCTATCCATTCTTAGGGCTATAGAATCTACTCAATTTTCACCGGAAAAAGCTTTAAACCTTGCGAATCAGAGGTTGTTTTTACAGTTGTTTGACAAAGCACCTTACGTCTATTCATTACTTAAGACACTGCGACTCTGGGGCGCCTTAAGTCATTATTTACCGGAACTACAGATGGCGATGGGCTTAACACAACATAGTTTATTTCACAGTTACACAGTAGATGAGCATACCCTATTGTTAACAGCAATGATCGATAAGTTCCACATAAAATCTCATCAAGAAAAATACCCTCTTTGCCATGAATTGATTCCCAGCATACAATCGCCACAAGTACTGTATTTAGCGGCTTTATTGCATGATAGCGGTAAGGGGCATACGGAAGATCATAGCTTAGTCGGGGAGAAATTAGCGATAGCTTTATGTCAACGATTCGACACTTTATTAAGTAATGAAGAGCAACGGGATTTGATTTGGTTGGTTAAAAATCATTTGTTAATGTCCACAGTGGCACAAAAACAAGATATATATGACCCCGCTGTGATCATCACTTTTTCTAAAGAGGCTGAAAATTTAAACCGCTTAAAATTGTTGTATCTATTAACCGTCGCGGACATTTCCGCCACCAACCCGACTCTATGGAATGGTTGGAAAGACAGTTTGCTAAAAAAACTATATCTAGCTACTGAAAAAGCAGTACAGTGCGATTATGTCTTATCGCCTGCAGATAAGAAGGCTGAGCATAAAAAAGAAAAAAGTTTATTGCTATTAACCAAGCGTTCCGTAGAAAATTCTGCGGCACTTGCATTATGGCAGAGTTGGCCAGACGTTTATTTCTTGCATCACAGTGTGCCTAGCATCGCTAAACAAACAGAGCTTATTTTGAAAAAGAAAAAGGATAAAGCTGTTTTTTGTCTTAGCGATCGCCCAAAACAAGGCCATTATGAATTATTTATCTACTGCAAAGACAAACCTTTTCTTTTTTCATTATTTACAGATGCGTTAGAAAAAGAAAATTTAAATGTAGTGTCAGCCGATATTTTAACGACTAGTAAGGGGTATGCTTTAGATAGCTTTTACTTATTACGCGAAAAAGCATATTCCAAAAAGAAAGAACATTTGCTACAACGCTTAGAAGATGCTTTACTGGGACTAAAAGAGTGCAACACGGCACCTACATTCAAACAACGCTTTCATAAGCAGCGACTATTACCTACTATGGTTACTGAAATACATTGCCGGAATAAAGAAAATCAAAACCTAACTGAAATCGAAATTATCTCTTACGATAGCCCTGGCTTGTTGGCTAAAATAGGTTTGGTGTTTTCTGCGCATAAGCTTAATTTGCAACAAGCCAAAATAGCGACCTTGGGTCAACGCATAGAAGATATTTTTGTGGTGACCAACTGTGAGGGGCAGTTTTTGTCGGATCCTGAGGTTAAGCTTTTGACTGAAGATTTATTCCAGGCATTAGGGAATTTATAAAATTGGTCTTATAAAAAGAAAAAGGGTTAAGCTTTAAAACTTAACCCTTTCCCTAGTTTACTAATACTAACAGGGACTAAACGTGATACGTCAGTGACAAATAAGGTCCTCTAAGCGAGAAACTATCTGTGTTGATTGCTGTAATATGTTGTCCCGCTGGGATGCCTGGGGATACATTACCTTGAATGATATCAAAGGCATTGGAATATTGTATTGCCTGATAACCACCTTCCAGTGCAATAATGCTGCCATTGGTGAAAACATATTTGTAATCTGCACCCAATCTACCGGTAACTGAATTGCTAACACGTTGATTTTCTGGAGAGTCAAATGTTGAATTAAGGCCGAAAGCAGCGGCCTCAACATGTGACGAACCGGTGACGTTACTGGCTAATACAGCATCGTCAAGATGGCCAATAATGCCAAAGCCATATCCTAATCCGAAACGAGCATCAAAGCCCATTTCTGGCCCTAAGCCTTGGAAATCACTTTTAACATAGCCTGGAGCCGCAAAAGTCATGTTATGGCTTAAACTAGCGTAGCGCACACCTATAGCAGGCTTAAAGCTAAAACCAGACGTAGGGGAACCCATGGTATGTGCCAACCATAAGTCGTATTGATTTAAGTTATAGGCTAGATTTGCATCGCTAACCAAGCCTATAGCTGCAGGATTGGGTATAACCACATCGGGAAAGAATACGCTGGCAAATGAGGTAGGAGAACCGTCAGAAGCATTCAAGCCGTGAGTGCTGTTGTTGAAATGCAAATAATCAAATTCTAAACTATTTCCGGAAGCCCCAAAGTCGTAACCTACTTTAGCGCCTATTCCACCACTACTATCAGGATCAAAGGGTTTGCTTTGAGACAGTAAGGCACCATTGGGCTGCTGGTATTGCCAGCTGTCTGTAACCAAACCTATGCCGCTTTCGCTGGGTTTAGCATAAATACCGGTAACCCCTACATAAAAACCATTTTGGGTGCTTGTGCACAGAAAATCACACGGTTTTTCAGGTTCTGGGGGGTTGTAGGTATCGGCAAAAGCGATAGAAGAGGCCGAAACACCGAGCAAGGCCAATAAAGTAATACGTTTTATCATGATTATTAAATCCCTATAATTTATTTTGTTCAAGACACAATTTTCTTCTACGCTAAACAAGCGCAATTATCTGACTGTGCCACCATAAAGTTCAGCTTAGTTTGTACATAATTTTCTATGGTCTTGTCAAGCATTTTAACTAAAATTTTTAAATAAAGAAGTAAATTAGCCAAAATGACTTAAAACGAGTGAAAATTTAGACTATTCATCTGCCATAGTTATTCTTGTAATGCTTTAAATGAAATGTTAGACTCAGATTTTATCATTGCAATGGGCCCTAATATGACTAAACAAGCCTTTGATACCCGTGTTATACATGCCGGTCAAATGCCCGATCCCAGCACTGGCGCGGTTATGCCGCCCATTTATGCTACCTCTACCTATGCCCAAAAAAGTCCAGGCCAACACTTAGGCTACGAATACTCGCGTACGCAAAACCCAACTCGTCACGCTTATGAACGCTGTGTGGCTGATTTAGAAGAAGGCACTGCTGCTTTTGCTTTTGCCTCGGGCATGGCCGCCATCTCTTCTGTATTGGAATTATTGGATAGCGGCGACCACGTCATTGCTAGCGACGATCTTTATGGCGGCACAGTGCGTTTATTTAACCGTGTGCGTACACGCAGCGCCGCCTTGTCCTTTAGTTATGTCAATTTCAGCCAGCCTGCAGTCGATTTAAAGCAGACTGTGACGCCAAAAACTAAATTATTATGGCTGGAAACGCCTACCAATCCCCTACTCAAACTAGCCGATTTAAAAACTATTTTAGCTCAAGCTAAAGCCTTGGGTTTAATGACGGTGGTAGACAATACCTTTGCCACGCCTTATTTACAGCAACCTTTGCTTTTGGGCGCCGATATCGTAGTGCATTCTGCCACTAAATATTTAAATGGCCATTCCGATATCGTGGGTGGTATAGCGATTGTAGGTCATAACCCCGATTTAGTTGAAAGAATGGCTTTTATACAAAATTCTGTGGGCGCTATTGCCAGTCCATTCGATTCCTTTCTTGCCTTGCGTGGCATCAAGACCTTGGCTTTGCGCATGGAGCGTCATTGCACGAATGCTCTAGCCTTGGCGCAATGGTTAACAGCTCAATCCCACGTAAAAGAAGTGATCTATCCCGGTCTTGCCTCTCATCCACAACATGCATTGGCCAAAGAGCAAATGCGCCACTTTGGTGGCATGATCAGCCTGCGTCTGCACGGTGGCTTGCCTGAAACCAAGCTTTTCTTAGAACAATTGCGTGTATTTACTTTGGCTGAAAGCCTAGGTGGCGTAGAAAGCTTAGTGTGTCATCCTGCGTTGATGACCCATGCCTCGCTGCCGCAGGAGCGGCGAGCCGAGCTGGGCATAGACGATACTCTAGTGCGTTTATCGGTAGGCATTGAAGCATTAGAAGATTTACAGGCCGATATCACTCAGGCTTTACAAAAATCTTTTTAAACTAGAACAATAACGGCAGGGAAAACTTTATGCGGATAGACAAAACTTATATTTCACGCTTTACGCTGGTCTTATTTATCGCCGGTGCTGTAGACAGCATACGTAACTTACCCGCAACGGCCCTATTTGGCAGTTCGCTGGTGATGTATTATTGTTTGGCCGCAGTTACTTTTTTACTGCCTATTGCCTTGGTGTCAGCGGAATTAGCCGCCAGCCGCGTAGGTACGGGTATTTACGAATGGGTAAAAAGCGCCTTTGGTGCCAAAACAGGCTTTTTTGCCATTTGGTTGCAGTGGATCAACACCATGGTATGGTTTCCCACCATACTGTCTTTTTTGGCCGGCACAGCCAGCTATTTTATTAATCCCGCCTTAGCCACTCATAATTGGTTTATCTTAACGCTTATTTTGGTTACTTTTTGGGGCTTAACTTTACTCAATTTATGCGGCATACGCTTATCAACGCGCGCTGCTTCCTGGATGGCCTTACTAGGCATGGTAATACCCTTAGCTTTAATTTTGTTGGCTGGTGTGTGGTGGTTATTAACCCATCGCCCTACGCAAGTAGAATTATCTCTGCATGCCTTTTTTCCCATAGGACAACAACACGGCGCTTTTTCATCCTTAACCGCCATTATTG
>VFJT01000033.1 GCA_009885935.1 Gammaproteobacteria bacterium | reverse complement strand
TGGTTTCTATTATAAGGTCGTTCATCATCTTTCCTCCAAAATGGTTTGTAATGGAAGATTGACGGATTTTTGAGGTTTTGACTAGGTGGGGATTATTTACCGCTTACGCTCGTTCTTTAAAAGAACCAATTAAAAAACATTTAGAAACAGCTGATAAGGCTCTGCTAAAAGCAGCGGAGTATATTGAGTTATTAGGTATTTCTAAACCAATCCCTATCGTGAGAAATGAAAAGGGTAAACCATCTTTTAGTGAAATATCTCCGAACAAGATAGTAAATGAATATGCTTAATATGTACATTTTGAGCCATTTGGCACACACTTCAGTGAACTACCAGTATTAAAAATTATGCTACTTTAATAATTTCGTTCCAGTTGTCTTTCATAAACTCAGCAAAACGGAGTAAAGTCAATAACGAAACATAAGTTTCATGTACATCAATGTCTGATTCATGGCCATGGCTAGATTCATCACGCCAATAACTAATAATTTCAGTATATCTACTATAACGATCTTTAATATAGCCAGAAGTTTTCCCAAACACCAAATTTTCAATTTTGCGTCTACCACCACTGGATAAATATCGTTTTAAAACTTCATTTTTTTATTGCTTGCAAAAGCAGCAGAAAGTAAAATGGATTCAGCCGCTGCTCCTGACATAACACAGCAAGCTAAAAAATTTCCTAATTGTAAAGAACTAACGGCTTCTTTTGCTCGCCTAAAATAACTTGCACCATATGATGACTGGAAATTGCTAAAAAGCATTGTAAATTTATTAGGATCAGCAGGAAGCAATGCATCATTTTTACGTTTCGACAACCACTCTTTACCAAACTCTGTCATTGAGAAGCCTGGGTCTTCAATAGTAGTGCTACAAGAAAAATTTGGATTACTATTTGTACCAAGGCGTAAAATCCCTTTTCGACATAAGTCCCAAAGGGCATCTGCAAAAACAGGACGAAAAATATATTTTGATGGCGTCTGATTATTAAATGGATATGAAATTGTAGTTTGGTGATTATTTATATACACATCAACTGTGGTATTTAAGTGTATATCATAATTTGCTTTCGCAAGAATTGTTTCCCCCTGTTTCCATTCACGAACATGATTAATTATAAATTCTTGCGCTTCATCAATCGTTATGCTCACATTTAACCTCGAAATATTTTAGGAAGTAACCAAGTAATTTTCTCAAAGAAACCACAATGACTTTCTAAACTTCATACCCATTCTTTTGTTGATAATATTTTCATAGCAAGTATAATTTGGCGCTCTGTAAATTGCTTTTTATGATCGTTCCAGTCATAGACACAACGAACTACATCTGCCTTTGATAAAGCATGCTCTTTTGTCATAACCCAGTGCACTGTGGATAAAAGCTCCAGACCAGAAGGTGATTCAAAACCATCAACCAATTCTGCAACTTTATTAAATCGTTCACAAGTATTTGGGTGTAATTCAAGGAAACGCGCTGCCTCCTCAATAGCATCTGGCATCAATTTTAGCTGTTTACCCGGTTGATCACCGCCATCCGCATAACCGGAAATAAAGTATCCTTCAATTGCATTGAATACATGACGCAAATTTTCAGCATAAGGGCCATAAGGTGCCTTTCTATACTCTAGCTTTAAAGGCTCCCCCGCTTCCTGCATGAAATACATAAGCTTATGCGCTTCTAGTAATGTCACAAAAGGATTCAGCAGTCCTTTAAGATAACGATTCATTAATTCTACTAATGCTGCTCGCCCTGGGGTCATAACAGGTATATCCTGAGATTTTACTATTTTTTCAAGTATGCCATTAGGTTCATAAATAATCACTTGTACATCGGGCAATGACTTTAATATGGACTCAATACGTGGTTTTACCATTGCCCAATTAAGCCCTCCTAAACCACTGCCCAAAGGCGGAATAGCAATAGAACAAATATTGTATTGCTGTATTGTATCTACTAATGCTTTAAGACCAGCGTCAATATCCTCTATATCGCTCTTGTCACGCCAATGGCGTTTAGTAGGGAAATTAATAATATAGTGTGGATTAGCCAATTGTTTAGTTTCAAATACAAACATCTTTCCTGGTTGAACTTCATTTTTTTTGCAAGCTTGTTTATAAGCTTTAAAATTTTCAGGAAAAGCTTTCTTAAATTGAAGCGCAATGCCGCGACCCATTATACCTACACAATTGACCGTATTAACGAGCGCTTCAGCTTCTTCATTCAAGAGATCACCAGTTTTATATTCAATCATGTTTAATTCCTTATTTAATAATACCATCTAGGCAATATTTCAACTTGTGGTTGATGACTAATGCTAGCTAGCATACCTACTATTCGCTGATATACCAATTGTGAACATGTCCCTATACGCTCCACTAAATGCCAAGGAAACTTACATTCCACCAAAAATTCTGCTTGCTTGCCTTCCGAAATTGATGATGCAATACCCTTACCACTCCATTGCTCTGCAGCAACGGCTTGCCAATTAATTCTATGTAACTGTGTCAGATCATTATAATCTTCAAAAATACGTGCTCCTGCATTAGATAAGGTGAAGGTCCAACAATAATTATTTTGTTTTGCCCACAACACTGTAGCATGAAAATCTGCTTCTAAATGAAGAATCAAGTCTTGCCCACTTTGATATTGTAACTCTGGATTCTTTTTATAAATTAAATATAACATTATTGATCGTGGGCAAAAATAAAATGGCACACAATTACCCACATGTAAATGAGGATGACTATTTAAGCGCAATTCATTTAACCGTCGCTGCTTGATATGACTCATACCAATTGTTGTTTCTTGTGGTGAACGGCCCACCATTTTCGCATCAGACCATAAATACTGATCGCCAACAATAGATGGCAACCTATCTACATGCACTATATGATAAATTTTAGGTTGTACAGGAATTGTCATTTATTAAGCTCCAGGCTTCCTATAGCATTAATTTTATCATCTTAGATAGATAAAAATTAATTAATCTCATACATTGCAATGTACCTTAAAAGCTAACGTAGCACAACCTTATGTTTAATTTTTAAACACATTTAATGCGTAATTGCGCCCAGCCTTCTCACTATAAATTTTTGGATTTATTTCTTTACCCAATGTTTCTTACACTGTATAGCGCACTTTAACTACTTCAGAAAGATCAAATGATCCTCTGGTGGTATATAATGAAACGAACGGTACTACAATCTATGCAAATTACCGTTACTGGTAGCGACTATATCCGATGACATGCTATATTGCCAGCTTAACCGGACAGAAAAACAAAGCTAAGGGGAAAATGTAACAAATTTTAAACAGTTATCCTGTTTAACGCAATGCCTTCTCTATTTTGGAGGCACATTTGGGGCATCACTTTTAATTTATAAGAAGAATGTTTATATCTTTCAATGGGTTACGAAATACCCCCCCGGTAGCCGGTCTGCCACCATTTTTTAAATCAATGAGTTATGATGATGCTAAATTGGCAAGACTTACTCGATATACACAAGCCTATGAAAGTTCCCAGACTTAACCCTTTAATTCTAGGTCAAACAAGCTATACTAGTAATTTGATCCAAGGGCCTTTGGCGGGAATTAGTTGCGCCCCTTTTAGAGTTCTGACTGCTCGCTACAGTCAACCTGCTTTTTCTTGCACAGAGATGATTTCTTGTAAAACGCTGCTGCATCAATCTTTCTCAGCCCAAAAACGCTTAGTGATGAAAGACAGTGAGGAAGGGCCTCTTTGTTTTCAATTGGCAGGATCAGATCCCAGTGAATTAGCGTTGGCCACTAAAATGGTGAGTGATTTAGGCGCTGATTTAATTAATCTAAATTGCGGTTGCCCGGTTAAAAAAATTCGTCGCAAAGGGGCTGGCTCCAGCCTGTTGTTGGAGCCCTTAAAATTATTGCAACTGATTCAAGCGATGAAACAAAGCACTCACTTGCCGGTGTCCATTAAAATTCGCGTCGAAAATCAGGATGAGCTTTTCCATGAGGACTTATTGAAAGTATTGAGAGATTCGGGTCTGGATTTTTTGGTAGTGCATGGCCGACATTGGACTGAACACTATGACATTCCTTGCCGTTACGACAGTATCGCGTTTTTCGCAGAGAATTTAAAAATACCCGTGATTGGCAATGGCGATGTGGCATGCCTTGCCTCTTTAGAAAAAATGTTGGCTACAGGTTGCGCCGCAGTGATGATCGCAAGAGCCGGTGTGGGCCAACCCTGGTTAATTAAAAAACTAACGGCCGAAATAAATCAGGAAGTATTTATACCGCCCAGTTTACAGGAAATAGGGGCTGTTTTTATGGAGCATGTATTACGGTTGAAAGATCTCCTTGAAGATGAACGATTCGCTATTTTACAGGCGCGTAAATTTGCGAAATATTACGCACGGCCTTTGACTACAAGAGCTGAATTTTCTATGGCGGTCAATGCGTGCGAGAGTTTAAAGAATTTAGAAGAACTTACTGTGCGTTATTTTAAGGATTTCAGCTAAAAAATAGTGGCTAGGATTGCTATCCCCTACCCCTTCTAAAATAATAAAAAAAATTCAAAAAGGCTACTATTTTATTTTTGTTTCTGCTATGATTAGTAAAGGTGCGTGGCTTTACGCCTAGCACTCGGAGCGCAACGGTGAGTCTCTCGCTTTTACACCAGTGACCCACAGTTGCATGTTGTTAAGTCGCCCCTCTGGCATGCACCAAACACGCCAAAGAGGCTAACTTGAACCTTACGACTAATAAGGACAAGCTAATGCAAATTATACCGCATTCTCGCAGCGCTTTACAGGCTGCGTCTTTCGCCCATCATAAAATGATGCAAACTGGTTATTATCCATGCATTTTACCCGTCATTTGGATTAGAAATAGACATTTTTTAATCTTAGACAAGGTACAAAGGCCGGATGTTTGCGTTTTGAGAAGTCCCCTCTCCTTAGGTTTTTAACACGCGTAGGGACAACTCGCTCCCTGTGGTTACCCATATTAGGGCAGGCACAGGGGCCTGCCCCTACGAATAGATCTATATAACCAAGGAGTACAGCTATGTGGGGCTTTTTTAGGCGCACTTTTTGCGTCGTTTATGGTGGGCATGGTCCGCCTTGAAAATTTTTTGTCTATTTCCATTACCATTGTAGGAATGAAGCTGGGAGTGTTTATCCTGGGCGGCTCACGAGCCGCCCCTACAAGTATGCGTGTATTGAATTGATCCGTGTTACGTTGTAGAGAGGTTTTTGTAGGGGCGGCTCACGAGCGCCCCTACAAGTATGCGTGTATTGAATTGATCCGTGTTACGTTGTAGAGAGGTTTTTGTAGGGGCGGCTCGCGAGCCGCCCTTTCAAATAACCCTGTGGATTTACACCTTAATGTGTAATGGGCGAAATAAACTTATTTTTCATTCTCAATAAGGAGAAGATCATGACTTTATCTTTTTTTATTGAGTGGTTACGCAAAAGGAGAAAACGCAAAATGTTGATTTTAACAAGACGGATTAATGAGAGCATTGTGATAAGCGATGACATTCGGGTGACTGTATTGGCTGTGAAAAACAATCAGGTAAGCCTAGGCATCACTGCACCCAAAGACATTGCGGTGCATAGGGAAGAGATCTATGCCAAAATTCAGAGCGAACTGTCTGAACGTAACGATTAGAGCCGAGTTGCATAGGCGGTACGCAAATTAAACTATTCTAAAAGCGCTGCCGCCTGCTTTGAAAGTCCTAATGAGGCTGTGACAAAGACAATGTGCACAATTCTTCTTGTAGCAACAAAGCGCGGCGCTGGATGAGTAAAATACAGATCTCGTATTCTTTAATCGTCTGCCTACTGACTGCTATTTTATTCATTATGTTTACAGCGCGCTCCTCGCGATCTTTTGAAGGTGGCACTAGGCGCCACAGTTCTTTCAATGTATTCAACTGAAAGCGCAGATCCTTGTTATGGCCAATAATATCGTCGTTGATCCTATCTATACAATAGGAAGACTTTTGCATCTCTACGTGTATGATTTCTTCGAAATCTTTTAAAAAGGTAGATGCGTCGGGCTTCGCAGCAACAACCTTATCGCTCATGGCCTTACTCTTAACAAGACGCAAATCACGATTATTGCTCTTTGCAAAAATCCCTTCATTTTTCTCCAACTTCATCAATAGTTCCATTTTCCTCTCCTGCTTAACGTTAGTCTATTATAGCTGCTTTATCCTAAATGTCCTTTTGACACTGTGTTTAAATTCACCGTTCTGTACACATCCTGTACATGTGACACAGAATATAGCAATCCACCCACTATTGCAAGATACGAAAATTATCTGTAAACGCATGTTTTGGCTGAAAATAGCCTTTTGAATCAATAATTTGCGCAAAAAAAGAGCTATTCTGCTCGCTTGAGTTATCCCTCGTTTTGAGAATTTTCGCACGAATAGAGCGCTTGTTTACCTAAGGAATTCCCATCAAATCATCCCGCGCTTACCCAGTCGCCAGCGTATAGAAGCAATGGTCACGGGCACAATCTTTTGATTTGCGTGCAAAAAGGGCTTTATTGCCCGGCAGGCTTCTTT
>VFJT01000041.1 GCA_009885935.1 Gammaproteobacteria bacterium | reverse complement strand
GCTGTAGATAAAACAAACACAAGGAGTTGTCATGACGTAATTTAACACATCATAAAACCGGCAATCTTAATTGTCGCTGACCGGCAAAGATAGTTGACGTTTGATAGGCCTTAATCTTAATAAAAACATCTCATCTAAAGCGGCTTGCTTCCAAATGCTTTTTACTGTTTTAATTGGTAAATCTTTTTTGGGATGAGGAACAGTAACACGTCCTGGTTTAGAAAGGTGTTTAAATTGGCAATGGCTGCCTTTTTGATGGCACTGTATCCAACCATCTTGCTTAAGTATTTTTATTATTTCAGCACTTTTCATATTCGGCCCAATGTATAACCGCAATATTATTTCATGCATTTGCTTTTAATGCAAATCTAAAATACCTTTTCTAAGAAGGTATTTCTTGCTCTAACTTTATGATTTTATTGATGTTTGCTAAGATCTATTGACATTATACACATAGTGTGTATAATCTATGAAGAGTACTTAAATAAGTAGTTTTAACGTTCGGAGGTTACCTACATGAAATATTCTATAGTTATACACAAAGATAAAGGGAGTGATTACGGTGTCACTATTCCAGATATTCCTGGTTGTTACTCTGCTGGTAATAGCTACGATGATGCATTACAAAATGCAGTGGAAGCAATTGAGTGCCATTTAGAAGGTCTATTATTAGATGATGAAGCTTTGCCCATGGCTTCTCCTATAGATACTTGGATTAACCATAGAGACTTTAAAGATGGGGTTTTTGCTTTGGTTGATGTAGATCTTTCACAAATTACCGGTAAGGTAAAGCGCGTCAATATTACTTTACCCGAACGAGTTTTAATGTTAATCGATCTTTATGGTAAAACTCACACCATGAAAAACCGTTCGGCATTTTTAACTGATGCTGCGTTAGCTTATATTGCGCAACACCAATAGCCTAACGTAATTGGGAACAAATAAAACATGCTACAAACACTGTATAATGCACCCTCTAGGCAAGCCGCCTGGCTAGAACTTTTCTTTGATCTCGTATTTGTTGCGGTGATTGGGGTAGTGACGCATGAGTTGGCTTATACGCAAGATGGTCATATTAGCGCTATTCAATTATTACGCTTTCCGTTGGTGTTTATTCCTGTCTGGTGGATCTGGACGACGCATACACTGTATTCTAATCGCTTTGATAACAATGATCGCGCGCACCGTGCTTTTGCCTTGGTGATTATGGCACTGGTTGTTCTGTTATCAACTTATGAAAAGAACAGTTATAACGAAAAATTTCAGCAATTTGCGCTATTGTATAGTGTAATACGCGTCATGCTGGCAATGCTGTATTTGCGTATACACGTGAAACACAAAGCTGAGGTGTATTTTGCTAAGGAAATGATGATTGCTATTCTCATAGGCGCGGTTATTTCTGGCAGTTCTATATTATTTAACGGTATAAGCAAATTCGTAGTATTTTATGCCGGCATTGCGGTGGATATGGGCCTGCAGTTCATGCTGTGCAGTAAAACCAAACAGTTTCCAGTGGATCGCAAGCACCTAGTCGAGCGTACTGGTTTACTGGCGTTGATTATTCTGGGGGAGTCCGTCATCAGCATGATCAACAGTCTGTCGCAGATCGCGGTATGGGATAATTATGCTATTGCTGCTGCCGTATCGGGTTTTACTATCGTTTGGGCTATTTGGTGGATTTATTTTGATAGTTTCAACAAATTGGAACATGCCAAACGCATTACCGATGGTAATGTACTCCTTTACAGCCATTTGTTCCTGTGTATGGGATTGCTGATGCTGGCCAATCTCATAGGGCATTCAATCAAGGGTAACTTAGATCGAGAAACTTTCCGTATGCTCGCCATTACGGGAATGTTCTTTTTCTACTTTGGCAAACAGGTCATCTATTTAGTGTGTTTTCCACCCTTTAGAAAAATGCTGATTACGAACACTTCTATTTGCTTAGCGATTACGATTGCCAGCACCTATTTACCCCGAATTGAATATTCGTTGATTGGCATGACCGTTGCTATGCTGTTTTACGTTTACTGTGTCTACAATTGGATATTGCCTAGTAAGAATATAGAGGCTTATATGACCCAGAAGAGTGCGGTATAAACATGGTTATCCTGTCAAATTAAGCTTTTACACCTTTGCCGGTATTGCGAAAATTAAAATAACGGTATATTACGTAATAAAGCCGGTAAAATGGCCGCTATTCATATGCATTTTATTTTTATTTGACATATAATATAGAGCAAATATGCTTTTATTGGGAATTAGGCGCAGATATTGCAAAACAGCAGGTATCTAAAAAATGGGGAACACACTTTCTTGAACAGCTTTCTGCAGATATGCGGAAAGCTTTCCCTGAGATGCAAGGTTTTTCTAAACGAAATTTAGAGCATATGCGTCGTTTCGCTCAGCTATATCCCAATATCGATTTTGCGAAACAAGCCGTTTCGCAATTGCGGGTAGAACTACATAGTCACCCTTTTTATGTATTCTAAGATGTCATTATAGGTCATTGAATCAAAGATATTTTTTGCATGCAATAGTACACATAAAAAAAGTAGTCTTATGTAAAAATAACTTGATTCTATTTCAAATGATTTTAACTCTTTGTTATATAAAGATTTTTAACAAAGCTTGATAAATTGCAAGTTTTCTTTGTCTTAAATAAAGACAATTATAAGGGGTGCAAATAATGAGCGGGATAGTTGACTAATTGTCAACTATCCGCTATAATACATTCAAGAAAGCCGTAAGAATAAGGAGTCTTAATATTGCATGTAATCTCAAGAAAACCGTTTAGCGATGCGGTTAAAAAGTATCCCAATCAGGCTGAGGCAATTGAGTATACCTATAAAATATTAAGGAAAGGGGAGTTTAAAAGCCCAGAGGAACTTAAGCAGATCTTCCCATCATTGGATAATTTCAAATATAAGGATAAATGGTGGATTATAGATATTGGAGGTAATAGTTTAAGGCTAATGGCGTTTATTGAATTTAGGGATAATCGCATGTATGTAAAACATATTGTTACACATGCTGAGTACGATAAGCTTTGTAAGAAATATAGAGTAGGGGCATAATATGAGACTATCAACAATTAAGAAAAAAGCGCATGAGCTGTTTGATGAAGCTAGCTTTTTAGCGCACATCAATAATCAAGATGAATATGAACAAGCATTAGAAACGCTAGATGCGCTTATGGATGACTATGATAATAACATTCCATTAATCGAAATTTTGTCTGCTAGCATTGAGCGTTGGGAAGAGTCAGCCGAAGAATTTTCTGAGTTCAATAAGCGAATTAATAACCTGTCGGTAGATCACGTTGTGCTCAAAACGCTTATGGAACAATATCATTTAGGGGTTGCAGATTTTCCAGAGATTGGGAGTAAATCCTTAATATCAAAAATTGTAAATAATAAGCGCAGCCTTACTAAAGAGCATATAGCGGCACTTAGCCATCGATTTAAGATTGATCCATCGTTGTTCTTCTAATGAAATTACCCCGTTCTAT
>VFJT01000119.1 GCA_009885935.1 Gammaproteobacteria bacterium | reverse complement strand
GTGTTAACCCACGTATTTTTTGCGTTTTTAAAATTCTCTATCTGGCTTGTGATGTCAATACTCATTACCTATTCTCCATATCATTTGCATTATTAAGCGCGCCATGATTCATCTTTCAATGCACACAGCATTCAATTGCTTAGGGCAACAAAATCACTTGCTTTTAACTCTCAGCCTTTGCCTCACGAAGATAGTGCTTTACCAAGTGAGTTACACACCCCATGAAGGCAGAGTGTATCAGTTGCCACGCAATACCGTAAAGCCAGCAGAGATTGTATTATTATTTATTGCCCCCCTTAAACTGAATATAGGCTTTTGTACCATATAGGACAGGCACAAGGGCCCTACCTCTACGGAGAACAATAATTTTAACATATACTTTTCATAGCTAATTGATTTTTAATGTGTTTTTTATGCTTATCATAAGGAAGCATTAGCCACATTATTTCCCTTGCAGAAAGACAGAATGTATGCTATATTTCCTTCCATGGAGGAAATAATGAAGCCTATTTTCAAACAACTGATCGCCGACTTCCAAGAGGCAACCCTACCCAGGGTTACCCCTAGGGACGTGCATTTCCCAGAACTGCCGTCTACGGTAAAAAAAGCCTATGTTTTAATTGGTATGCGTAGAAGCGGTAAAACCTGGGCCATGTATCAACAGATTCATGCATTGCTCAATAATGGGGTTAATAAAAAACATATTCTCTATTTAGATTTTTCTGATGACCGCCTAAATGGACTCACTCAAGATGATTTACAAGATCTACTCTTAGCTTATTATGAATTAAACCCAGAAGTCAGCCCAGATACTAAAGTCTATTTCTTTTTAGATGAAATCCACGAAGTGGCTTCCTGGGAAAAATTTGTACGCCGCCTGATCAACACAGACTCTATTACGGTCTATTTAACTGGCTCTTCGGCTAAAATGCTGAGTAAAGAGATCGCTACTACTCTACGTGGTCGCACTATCGTACGCGAAATATTTCCCTTTAGTTTTAAAGAGTATCTACGGCATCATGAAGCCCATTATTCAGAAAATTTAAGTGCGCATCAAAAAGCGGCGATGCATCATACTCTACAAAAATACTTACATTACGGCGGCTTACCGGAAACCCTTAATTTACCGGAAAATTTGCATAGAGAGTTACTGCAAGGTTATATGGACGCCGTGCTTTACAGAGACATCATTGAACGCTATCAAGTCAGCAACACACTGGCCTTAAAACAATTCTTAAATCATTGTTTGCAAAATTCAGCAAAACTACTGAGCATTAACAAATTATATGATTCATTTAAATCCTTAGGGTATAGCGTAGGGAAATCTTCTTTATATGAATACAGTATTTATCTTAACGATAGCTATTGCCTGTTAACCGTTCCAGCTTATCACTTGTCTCTTAGGAAATCTTCTTTAAAACCCAAAAAAATATATCCCATCGATATGGGTCTAATAACGGCTTACACCATAAAAAGCGATTATGAGCAAGCAGCCAGGTTAGAAACAGCCGTATTTTTACAGCTCAGAAGAAAATACACCGATATTTTCTACTATCACACCGCTACCGCAAAAAAAATTGATTTCTTAGTGGTGGAAAATAATCAATTTTTCCTTTACCAAGTCTGTTTATCTTTAAACGACGCAAAAACAAAAGCGCGCGAAATAAAGGCAGTATTAGAAGCCCGGAAAGAATTACCCGTTGAGAAAGCCAGTATCATCACGTTAGAGGATGATTACGATGAAGTCATAGATAGCTATACTATAGAAGTGATACCTTTGTGGAAATTTTTACTAGACTGACGAATATGCAAAGTTATATTAAAGGGTGGCTGACTCGAGAAACCCCGAGTCAGCCTGCGATAGCTCCATACTGCTACTAGGCCTTAGTCTGTACGCCTAAGGCCACATTTACTCACTACAATAAACTATACTCTCGTTAAAATAGTTTAAAGAAATACGCGCCCAAAAAGTAAGGATGGCGCAGCATTCCACACATTGAACTTCAATTCCACCGTTTACGCTTTAAGCACCCAAGCCCTTACTTAACGAACTTAAAATGAGTGTATTTGCCGCAAGAAACTTCATGACCAGTTTCCGGTTTACGAGATAACCCTAAGCGGCACTTTCCACCTATCTAAGCCGTTTTAAGCCTAAGCTAACGTATAGAATAGAAAAAAAGCCACTAAGCGGGCATTTCTCGCCACTGTAATACACCGTTTCGTGTAATCAAACACGATAAAGCGGAATACAGCCTTGAAAAACTAGCATATTTGAATAATATGCGTACAAAATGTCTGGGAATTGTGTTGGGAAAGCGGCAATTCCCTTGTGTAGATGCGTTGATGTGAGTTAAAATTTTCATAGCTGTTACATCCTCTGTTGAAGGTTGTGATGGTTAGCGTCGGGTTATGGTGGTCGTACACCAGCCCGGCGCGCTTACTTACCCAAGTAAGCACCATCGCAGAACGATCCCCAACCGTTAAAAACGATTTCTTATCATTCACGAATATATACTAGACCCTTGTTTCAATACTTGTCAATAGTTTTTGTAACTTTTTTTAAAATATTTTTTGATGATAAATTTTGAAAAAATAAACTAGAACTTTTGTAAGAAATGAAGAAAGGAGCTAACCGAGCCGCAACTGTTAGGGAGCGGAGAAAAAAACAGCTGTTTGAAAACCCCGCTCCCTGACGGTCGCGGCTCAGTATAATTAACAGCCATGGCTCAGGTAATACATAACACGAGATATTGACATATATGTCAATATCTCAGATTATCAATTCTCTACAACCTCCATCGCAATCTCATCATAGGGCTTGCTCATATCTAGACAAGCTTTCAATTTTAAAATAGTTTCATGAATATTGTGATCAAAAGTATGGGTTGCTTGATCTCCCCAATATTTATCTCTAGTCTCCCGATTGGGCCAGCGCGAATAAGCGATGTATTCTCCTTCTGCGGTTTGATGCAGAGTAGAGCCTATTGCACCGCAGTGTGTTACAAAATAATCTGCAATGCTTTTCCAGTGCTGTCTATATTCTTCATCACAATGAGGGTAGACAAAAGCTCTATAAATGACTGCAAACATGCTGGGTAGCTCCTATTTTTAATACGCCGATCTATCGTAGGGGCAGCCCCCTGTGGCTGCCCTTGTTTGGGCGGGCACGGGGGCCCGCCCCTACGAAAAACACTGCGTTACTTTTTTCAATGTCTCATCTACAATTTCATAGCGATCCTTTATGCCAATTTCCTTTAAAAAGGCATCCTCATGAGAAATGACTATCATAGCCCCAGGATAATCCTTTAAAACTTCAACAACATGCTCTTTTGTTTCCAGATCCAGATTGTTGGTGATTTCATCTAATAGTAACAATTTTGGCGTCATCGCGGCAATGTGCGCCAAACACAGACGAACCTTTTCACCTCCAGATAATTGTTCTACCAAAGTATTAACCTCTTCATTTTTACGGAATAAAAAATCATTTAAATGGCAGCGCACTTCGGCATGAGTCCAGGTAGGTACACAGGCAGCAATGGTTTCACGCACGCTTTTACCAGAAAACAATGTGTCATACTGTTGATCCAAATACCCTATCTCTAACATTTTAGGCACCAGCCAGTGACCCGATTTTACCACAGCCGCATCTTCTAAAATGGCTTTAATCAACGTTGATTTGCCGCTGGCATTATCGCCTAAAATAGCGATGCGATCATGCGAACGCATCGCCAAGTGGATTGTTTTCAATACCGGCGCAGCGCCTAAATACCCTACGCTGGCATCAGAAATAGAGAGTATAACCCGATCACCATTATCCGCTGCAGTGAAAGAAAATTTAGGCACAATGACTTCGGGTAAGCGTAATTCAGATAAGCGCTCACTCAAGGCTTGTTTTTTATCGCCTATTGCCACTTTCTTGCG
>VFJT01000149.1 GCA_009885935.1 Gammaproteobacteria bacterium | reverse complement strand
TTTCAAAATTACTCAGGAGTCGGCAAAGTCGATCTACCCAGTAAATTGCTGATACAAAATGCAGACATAAAAGTGAAAATTGTTGTGACACGTTGGCAGCTGGATTAAACTGGGCACGATTTAATTTATCACTAAGCGCGGCCCTGTTGAGATAGTTTCTTGTTGTTGAAGTTCTTGTCTAGATCTAGTGCCATGTTTAAAGAGGCCATATACAGAAAAACCGGTAGTGACCAGGGTTACTCCACCGGCTGTCGCCGCAACCGCTGGCTTTAAGCCTACATTTGCGGCTTGTAGATATATTGAGCCGCTATTAGGCGCTGCAGTCGCTCCTAGTGCCCCCCAAAGTTGCCGAGCTGTTGTAAAATACAGCCTAAACTTACTGTATAGAGGCTCTGTTTCTTGCGCTTTTGCATCAGACTCATGAATGCTAAGCAGATCATCGAATAAAAATGCGTTTGTTGTCAAAGCATTATAAATATAAGACTCTCCTTTGCAGAGAGATGTCGTAACATTGAAGAATAAAAAAGAGTAAAACCAAGCAAGAGCAGAGGAGGTATTGCTATCATTACTGTCCCCTTCTAAAAGCAAAAAAAGGTCCTTTGTAAGCTTTTGATTTAACGTAAAAGCTTGTATCGCAGTTCCAGCACCATAACCCACAGCACAAAAATAAATTAAAATTTTTGCAAGCATTTTTTTTGTCGGCATAAATCTTGTTTCACTATTATCTAGAACCATTCCTGAAGTAAATGCTTGTAGCTGCTCTACTGTTTGTTCTCGCTCTTTTGGATTTTCTCGATTCCCAAATTTTAATATACTGTATATAGAAACGAGGTTAGTACCCATGGTCAGTGCAGCAATCGTCATAGCAGGCGCAAAAGGTACGCCCCAACTGAGTGTTTGCAACAGCATTGAACCCCCATTAGGGAGCGCAATCCCTACAAATGACCCATAGAACTGGCCAGCCATCCTAAAATAAGGTTTAGCCTGATTAAAGTAAATTATACAATTATTTTTTTGTGATTTCGTTTCCGCTACCAGTAAAGTTGTTTCTTGCTCCTCTAGGGTAATAGTACCGTCTTCCGGTGCATCCAACATTTCCAGATCGCTAAGCTTATTGTCAGTGGAAATCCAACTCGAAAACAAAATTCTGTTGGTCACTTCAGCATTGAAAAAATAAAATAACGCCTTAAAAAATGCCGCTGAGAGACTTAGAACAATAATAAATAAAAAAATAGCCTCGCCTTGTGTAGGATCCGAGTTGGTCTTTGTATTATTTCCTTCCACAGAATAGACTAGCTCAGTTGCAAGATTGTTAATTGAGGTAAAAGTCTGTGCCATGGTACCAAGGCCATATCCAACGGCATTCGTTTCAGCTAAGGCAATTACGGCTATTTCACTTGCAGACATATTCAATTGCTTCCTTAAAATTGAAGAAAGCGCATCGTACTATAGTACCTGTTAGTTGTCTATAGTCATCACATCGCTACTAATCTGTAGCATAAATCCGCTTGGCTGTAAGTAATAACCGAAAAAGGAATGGGCAGCAATAAAATCTTTGCTTCCGTGGTGAATAACCCCGGTGGATCGGTATCTACCTCCATTTTTATTTTGATATTCCGCATAGGATGAATTTTTTTAGATTGGAAAATCAAGTTTTTAAGCCTCCAGTATGTCGTATATAATACTCCATACTGGAGGGGTATTCATTACGCGAAGTGGTAACCTAATCCTAATTGTGAAGTCACAGCGAGGCTATTAGCGCCTAGCATTAAACCCACTGAGAGATCAGTCGTCCAGTGTTCTGTCACATCAAAGGCCACACCCACAGCGCCGTTACCCATTACACTCACATTGTCGAAATCATGATGTTCGAAATAAGCTAAAGAAGGTCCAATCTTTGCATAGATATTAAAGCGATCGCCTAGAGGCAACATTGCTTTTACATCGCCATCTAGAGAATAAAGGCTCGCTGAACCACTATCTGACAAATACCTACTATCCGTTGTAGTAGGAATAGCGCTTACACCTACTTCCAGCGCAAAATAACGATTTAGCTGATCGCCTAAGGCAAAATGGAAGTAAGGACCTCTGCCACCATTATCATTGGCTAGATCATTGGCTAGCGCATTAGGTATGCCACCCATCTCTCCTAGAAAAGCAACACCCACTTGAGCCGTTGTATAAGCGCCATCCAAGGCCGCATAACCTGTACTCGCTACACAAACCCCCGCAGCAAGCAACGCAACATACAATTTTTTACGATTGTTTTTCATAGGAACCCCTTCTAAATTTAAT
>VFJT01000187.1 GCA_009885935.1 Gammaproteobacteria bacterium | reverse complement strand
CATTACCTCTTTCCTTCTGTTTTTTAATAGTACAGACCAGGATACGGTAATGCCCCCTAACCGGCAATCTTAATTGTCGCTGACCGGCAAAGATAATTGTCGCTCAATAATACACTGAATACAGGTATTTATGTTATACACTTTAAACACCAAAATCCAGCATGTTGCCGTTTGTATGTGCTATGTTAAAAATGAAGAACATCATATTGAACTTTTTGATGCTGCACGCGGAGATGCAAAGTTTTCTTTAAATGATCAGAATACTTCACTAGCAAAAAAATGGTTGGCTGCTTATTTTGAGTCATACGAAAAACGTGGTTGTGAGCTTAACATCTCATCTTTTTCGCTTAAGTGGATGAATAGTTGTTCATCCGCTGCAACAATGTGTAAGCAATCAAATGACAGCATGCTATCCCCTGCTTTGGCTCAGAATCCACATACATTTTTTGGAGTAATGCCGCGACAGAATATCAACAGAGCGACAGAACATCAACAGAATTCATCTGCAACAGCGACTTATACTCCTCAGCATTAAAACTTATAGCCCAGGGTTAAAATAAGCTCTTCGTACCCCAGAAATTTTAGCCAGATGAGTTGCATATTTATCAATTTCATCTGCAATAAGTTTATTTTCTTCTTTAGAAAATTTGTAGCTTTCTTGATATGTTTGAAATAGTCCGGGATTATAGGCTCGCTGTATATTTTGCATGGAGGATCTACCGTCATTCTCAGGAACAGTATGATTTGAAAAACTTAGGATGTTATTACTAATAACGTGATACATACGCATTTTCTTTATGAGATCATCATAATTTTTGCCATTTAGATCCGCTATTTCGGCATATCTAATGGCTATTTTTTCATAAGCAGCCACACCGTTTTCCCAGGCGCACGCTGCGAACCACTCTATAAGGTCTATTTTTTCACCTAAAGTTGCTGCTTCAAACGCGGAGTTTACTAAATAGTCTGCGGCATAATAAGAATTGTATTTTTCTGCAATTATTCTTAACTGCGCTTCTTTTCCTCCCGTCTGCGCAGACTCACAAGTGTGAATAAAGAGCACCAAGCCCATTATTTTATCATAAGAAGACACTTGAAAATTTCTAGGTAAAGTAATGGCTGCATTCGGTCTTTGCGCATTAAAGTCACTCATTGCCTTTTTAATTTCAGAGCTAGAGAATAATATTCGTTCCCAAAAATCTGAAAATAAGGGTAACCTAAAAAAAGCTTCAAAATCAGGGTTGTTATGTGCTTCCACTAATACGGAAATAATGTCCTCTTTTATTAGTGCTTTTATTGCATCTATGTACCCGTCTTTATTAATTTTATTTGAATTATCTCTAATGAGTTTTATAAGTCTATCTTTATTTTTCATGCTACCCTCCAATAATAAAACTTTAATTGCTATATTATTTCAATATAGCATTCACAAGGACAAATTAAGAGACCTGCGCCAACACCCACTGAGAATACAACTCACCGCGATGTTCATAATTATTAAACATATCATAACTGGCACAGGCGGGAGAAAATAAAACCACATCACCAGAAGACGCTTTTTCAGCAGCAAGTGCTATAGCCGTACGCAGATCGGCTACATCCACAATATCGGTACTGCCCGTTAAGGCCTGTTGTATAATCGCTTTATCTTGACCATACAAAATAAGTAACTTAACACTTTCATGTACAATATTACGTAATGGCGAAAAATCCGCACCTTTACCCAAGCCACCCGCAATTAAAATGAGATGCCGTTTTTGTGGCAATTGTAAACCCGCAATGGCCGCTAAGGTTGCGCCTACATTGGTTCCTTTGGAATCATTATACCAGGTAATATTATTTTTTTTAATCACCACTTGACAACGATGCGCTAAGCCATGAAAACTGCGCAATACTTCTAACATAGGTGGAAAGGTTAAGCCTAAACAATGCCCTATAGCTAATGCTACCAAAGCATTGCTCCAATTGTGCCGCCCTTGTAAAGGGAATTCGGTCACATCCAATAATATTTCATTACCATAAGCCAAATAAGTTGTATTATCACGGCTAATTAAACCAAATTCTTTCTCTTTAGGCAAAGATAAACCAAAGCTGATAGGGCGGGCACAGGGGCCCGCCCCTACGTGATCTTTAGCAGGATACGTATTTTCATCATCGCGATTCACTACAATATGGCGTGCATTTTGGTAAATGCGTTGTTTAGAATCGATGTATTCTTGCATGTTTTTATAACGGTCTAAATGATCGGCAGTAATATTTAAAATACAGGCGACTTCTAAGGATAAAGAATACGTCGTATCCAATTGAAAACTAGATAATTCCAACACATGAATGATGTCCTTGGTATCCGGCAATAAAGACAAAGCAGTAATACCAATATTGCCACCCATGCGCATGACTCTACCCGATTTTTCAACCATTTTAGCCACCAAGGTAGTCACGGTGGATTTAGCATTAGAGCCAGTAATACCCACGACTCGCCCTAAATGCGCGCGCGCAAATAATTCTATATCGCCAATAATAGGAATACCCTGTAGTGCTAACTGTTCTAATACGGGTTGATGCGGCGACAAACCTGGACTTAAAATAATTTCAGCCACCCCTTGAAAATAACTTAGCTCTAAAGGCCCGGTATGTATTTCATTATGGGGAAATTGTGCGCGCAAAGCGTCTATGCCCGGTGGATTATCGCGCGTATCGACCGCACACCATTGCGCGCCTTGCTCATCTAGAAAATGAACTACAGATAACCCAGTTTGCCCTAAACCTACAACGATGTATTTTTTACCCATAGTAATTATTTCTCGCATTGTTTTACCGTAGGGGCAGGCCCCCGTGTCCGCCCTAACCTGGGCAGGCACGGGGGCCTGCCCCTACGATAATAAAATCATTTTCCTGCCGCATCTTTCTCAACGCACTTTTAATGTCAATAATCCACATATCACCAAAACCACGGTCACAATCCAAAAGCGTACGATGACCTTAGGCTCTGGCCAACCCTTTAATTCAAAATGATGGTGTAAGGGCGCCATGCGAAAAATGCGTTTTCGGGTCATTTTAAAATACCCTACTTGTAATATGACGGATACGGTTTCCGCCACAAACAAACCGCCCATGATGAACAAAACAATTTCTTGGCGTACCATCACCGCCACACAACCCAAAACTGCTCCTAAGGATAATGCCCCCACATCCCCCATGAACACTTGTGCCGGATAACTGTTAAACCACAAAAAGCCTAAGCCCGCACCGACTATAGCACCGCAAAAAACGGCTAATTCTCCCACGCCCGCTACATAAGGAATTTGTAAATACGCTGCAAAATGCGTATTCCCCGTTAAATAGGCAAAAATACCCAAACCACCACCGACTAAAACGATGGGTAATATAGCCAAACCATCTAGGCCATCGGTTAAGTTAACGGCATTGCTAGAGCCTACAATGACAAAATAAGCCAAGACTATAAAGCCTAAACCCAATTGCGGGTGCATACTTTTAATGAAAGGAACATAGAGGGATGTTTCTATAGGATTGCGCGCCATCATATATAAAGCGATGGCCACACCTAATCCCAATACTGATTGCCATAGATATTTATAACGCCCCGCTAAACCCTTGCTATTTTTTAACGCTACCTTACGATAATCGTCTACCCAACCTATAGCCGCAAAACCACAGAGTACAATAAGAACCAACCAAATATAAATATTGGATAAATCTGCCCATAATAAAGTGGTGATGGCAATGGATAAGATAATGAAAGCACCGCCCATAGTCGGCGTACCCGATTTTGACAGATGACTTTTAGGCCCATCATCACGCACCGCTTGGCCTATTTGTAAGTGTTGCAAATAAGCGATCATCCTTGGACCTAGCCACAAAGACAACACTAATGCCGTTAACGATGCCAGCAAAGCGCGTAAGGTTAAATATTGAAGTATGTTAAAACCATGATAATAATGCTCTAACCAGCGCCCTAGTAATTCTATCATCGAACGATTATCCTTTTATTAATTCTTGTACAATGTTTTCCATCTTCATAAAACGCGAGCCTTTAACCAATATCACTACGTCTTTAGACAGTAAGGGTTTTAACTCGCCCAATAAACTCCGTTGATCATTAAAATGAGTCGCTCCCGTACCAAAGGCATTCACCGTGTGCAAGGCCAAATCACCCACTGCCAACAAAATGTCTACACCCATGTCACGGATCTGCTGCCCTAAAGCGTAATGATAATCCTCGCTTAAATCGCCTAATTCTCCCATGCTGCCTAAAACCAGGATGCGTCTACCGGGGTATTGCATCAAAACCGATAAGGCTGCCGCCATACCTGCGGGATTAGCATTATAGCTGTCGTCTATAATCATTTCTCCATGAAAGCCCTGATATTCATTCAGCCGTTTGCTGACTTGTTCCATCTGCGCTAAGCCTTGTTGTATCTCTTTTAAATTGGCACCTAATTCAGCCGTGGCTGCGGCTGCAGCGAGTGCATTCAACACATTATGTCGCCCCAATACGGGCAAGGCGATTTTGATTTCGCCCAATGGACTGCATAAACGAAATTCCGGCCTATGTTGTGCATTGCTGTTGATCTCGACGGCACGATAATCCGCTTTCGCATTTTCACCAAAAGTTACTTTTTTACGTTCAAACACCAATGCCTGCCAATAATCAAAATGAGCATCATCGGCATTTAATACCGCTACGCCACTGGGAATTAAGCCTCTAAATATTTCACCTTTGGCTTGCGCCACACCATAGACATTGCCAAACCCCTCTAAATGTACCGGGCCGGCATTGGTAATCACCGCCACATGCGGTTTAGTCATTTGCGTAAGATACGCAATTTCTTCAAAATGATTCGCACCCATTTCAATCACAGCATAATCGTGTTGTTCTTGTAATTTCAGTAAAGTTAAGGGTACGCCGTAATCATTATTCAGCGTTCCTTCTGTGGCTAAGGTATGGCCTTTTTGCCTTAAGATTGCTGCCATCATCGTTTTGGTTGTGGTTTTGCCGCAACTACCGGTAACGGCGATGAGCGGCAAATCAGCTAATTGCGCTCGTCGCAATGCGCCTAAATACCCTAAAGCAACACGCGTATCTTGAACCTTTAGTAAAGGCAAATCGGCCTGCACTGCTGATTCGACCATTGCCCCACAAGCACCTTGTTTTTGTACTTCATTTATAAAATCATGACCATCGAAATTCGGCCCTTTAATAGCGATAAATAAATCGCCCGTTTTAATATTGCGTGAATCTATGCTAACAGAATTAAAGGTTACATCCGCCCCTTCCCGATGTGCATCTAAGGGTTTAATCAATTCTGAAAATTTAAAATGCGCCACAGTCTGCCTCGTTTTTATAACATCATTTATCATAACTATTCACTTTCGCCGATCTCGTCATTGCGAGCTTGCGAAGCAATCCAGGGGTAAAAATCCCATTTTTATCCGTTTCATGTTTTTTACTAATTTCACTATACATATAGCTCTTCTCATCTATAGAAATTTTCCTGGATTGCTTCGCAAGCTCGCAATGACGGGCTCCGCGCGCAACTACTACCTATTCTCCAATATCTCCAGCGCAATCTGCACATCGGAAAGAGGATGTTTAACATCGCCGATTTGCTGATAGGTTTCATGTCCTTTACCGGCAATCAACACGATATCATTTAATCCCGCTTTGTTTATGCCTTCTAGTATAGCTTGCCTGCGATCTAAAATAATTGTGCGCTGTGCTTTTTGTGTCATCCCCGTCACAATTTCCTCGGCAATGCGCAGGGGTTTTTCATGGCGTGGATTATCATTGGTGATGATACAATAGTCGCTATACGCTTCGGCAATCTTCCCCATGAAAGGTCTCTTGCCCTTGTCTCTATCGCCACCACAACCAAAAATGCAAATAATACGCTCTGGATTATGCGCTTTAATGGCCAACAAAACCTGAGCTAAAGCATCCGGTGTGTGGGCATAATCGATCACTATCCGCGGCTTTCCTCCCCCACCCAGCATTTGCATGCGTCCGTTGACACTTTGCAATAAAGGCAATACGGTTTCAATAGCAGTAATAGAAAAATTGAGGCTTAACAGAGCACCGATGGTCGCTAATACATTGGCCACATTAAAATGGCCCAATAAGGTAGTTTCAGCCGCAATCTGTCCCATAGGGGTTTCTACTTTAAAATGTAGGCCTTGATTCGATAAAGCGATATCGGTCGCATAAATTTGCGCGATATCACCCAAACCCTTAACCGGCTTATCGAGTGCATAGGCTAATTTGCTTAAATTATCGGGCAAGCTTTTTAAGAGATCCAAACCAAATTCATCTTCTGCATTAATAATGGCTAATTTCAAACCCGGATGCGTAAACAGCTTACGCTTAGCCTTAGCATAGGCCGCCATAGTCTGATGATAATCCAAATGATCACGGGTTAGATTCGTTAAAATGCCCATGTGTAGGTGTAAGCCCGCAATACGCTTTTGTTCTAAGGCATGCGACGAAACTTCCATAGCAACAGCACGCGCACCTTCGTTTTTAAATTGACTACAATAACGATTCAAAGTAATCACATCAGGGGTAGTATGCACAGTAGAAATTAATTCGCCCATACCATAACCCAAAGTACCTATGACACCACAGGGTAATTGCAACGCGCGTAAGGCTTGGGCTATATATTGCGTGGTTGATGTTTTGCCGTTGGTACCCGTCACACCTATCACTGCCATGTTACGCGTGGGATCGTTGAAAAAGCGCTTAGCCAAAGTCCCTAAGATTTCATCAATGCGATTAACTGGTAAGAGCGGCACAGCGGGATCCCAACCCTGTAGATGCTGCATAGATAGCCCTTGCCCGTCGGCAACTTCATATAAAACTGCAGCAGCGCCCTTTCTTAAGGCATCGCCTACAAATTTACGCGCATCGCTGATTTCACCGCGGCGAGCAATGAATAGATCCCCGGGTTTTGCCTCACGACTATCCTCACACAGATCGAGGATGTCTACATCAGCATCGGCAGTAATGTCCGTAAAATCTTTACACAGAAGACTCAGTTTAACCATTTATGTCTGCTCTAGGGGATTTATACTATCGTAGGAGCACCCCCCCGTGGTTGCCCTTGTTAGGGCAGGCACAGGGGCCTGCCCCTACGTTTCTTTGTATTTTCAAATACAATAGATATTCAACCCTTATTATCCGCTTTATCCGGGGCAATATCCAGTACTCTCAACGCCCCCCCCATAATTTGGCTAAAGACAGGGGCCAAAATTTGTGCACTATAATAGCCTTTGTGGGGTTCTTGTAACACCACCATCACCACCAATCTAGGGTCAGACGCTGGCGCTGCCCCTGCGAAAAAGGCAATATGGCGTTTTTCATCATAATGCCCTGTAGGATCTAGCATGCGTACTGTTCCCGTCTTGCCCAATACCCTATAGCCTGGAACTTGTGCCTTGACCGCCGCCTGATCGACCACCGCTTCTAGCATCAGCTTAACTTCTTGTGCTATTTTTGCATCCATTACCCTTTCACCTTGTGGAGGATGTTCTAATTTAACCAAACTCACGGGCATTTTAATACCCCCACGGGCGATGCTGGCGTAAGCATTAGCCACCTGCAACGGCGTTGCCGATAAGCTATAACCAAAAGATAAAGTCGCTAAAGTAAAATCAGACCATTTATGCAGGGGTAAACTACCCTTAACTTCCCCCGGAAAACCACTGCCCGTCAGCTGTCCATAACCCACTTTGTGTAATAATTCCCATAGACTATTGGGCGGGGTGGTCAGCGTTAATTTCGCCGTACCGACGTTACTGGATTTGACTAACACCATCGTCATATTGATAACACCATCGTTCCCTTCAGGATCGCGCACCACATGTCCGTTTAACACCATCCAGCCCGGATTAGTATCGACTAAACTATCTGGAGTATATTTTCCCTGAGCCAGTACATTCGCTAAACTAAAAGCTTTAGTCGTCGAACCCGGCTCAAAAGTATCGGTCACGCAACGGTTGCGTAATGAATCTATTCTAGGATCAGTCGTTTGATTGGGGTTATAGGAGGGTACATTGGCCATGGCCAACACTTCACCCGTTTTAACATCTAAAACGATCACCGAACCCGCAACCGCATCAACCCTTGTCACAGCGTCGGCCAAATAACGATACGCTAAATATTGGATACGATGATCTATGCTTAATGCTAATTCTTTGCCCGGTTCTTCAGCACGAACGGTTCCCAACAAAGCAACGACGTGTCCTACCCCATCTTTAGATACTTTTTCTCTACCCGGTACGCCTTCTAAGCTCTGATTATAAGCCAACTCCATGCCTTCTTGGCCCTGATTGTCGATGTTGGTAAAACCAATAAGCTGCGCGGTTACATCCGCTTCGGGATAATAACGACGGTATTCATGTAGGCTGTGTACCCCAGGCAACTGTAATGCCATCACTTTTTGCGACAGTTGTGGTGAAATATGCCGCTTTAAATAAACAAATTCTTTACTATTATTCTTTTTTAGGCGACCTTGTAATACTACCGTGCTATCGCCTAGCAACGCAGATAAAGCCTTAAGATTGTTGCTGTCCGCAACAAATTCCTGTGGGTCGATCCAAATAGAGGCTACTCGCGTACTAATGGCCAGGGGATAATGATCTCTATCGGTTATCATACCGCGTAAGGCAGGACGTTCAATGATGCGTTGACTGCGAGCATCGCCCTGTTTTAACAAAAAAGAGCGATCGATCACCGTCAATTGTACAAATCTAAGTAATAACCCGAAAAATGCCACACCCAAACAGATTAATAAGATAACCCATCGCCACGTATGGCGCGTATAGAAACTCACTATTCCACCGTAATGACATTTTTACTGCTAGGCAATTGCATATTCAGCTTCGTTTCAGCAACATTTTGCACGCGGCTTTGTTGCGACCAAGTGGCTTTTTCCAATAATAATTGTGAATGCGTGACCAACATATCATCGTATTGTTGACGATTGTATTGCAGCTCGCTGGTCAGTTGTCGTTCATTTCCTCTCATGTAAATGATCCCCAACATGCTGACTAACAATAAACACGCTAGAAGAATGGCTATCAACACCTCTTTTTCCAGCATAAACTCTTTGATCCGGCCTCGTGTAAAATCACTGGCTAAAATTGCTCTTGCGGCTGCACTCATTTTATTTTCCTCATTACTCTCAAAACAGCACTGCGTGCACGTGGATTATGATTTATCTCTATTGCGCTCGCACGGCTGACCATTCCCTTTTCAATCCCTGGCGCCACCTCGGCACCTCTAATGGGTAAATCCCTGGGGTAAGGATCACCCTTAGCCCCTTGCTGTATAAATCGCTTTACCAGACGATCTTCCAACGAATGAAAGCTGATGATAGCCATACAACCATTGACTGCTAAAACAGGCAAAATTTGTTGTAAAAACATTTCCAACGCTTCCAATTCGCGGTTAATGTAAATTCGTATCGCTTGAAAAATACGTGTAGCCGGATGTTTTGTCATACGCCATTGTTTACCCTTAGGTATCATTGCACTCACCAGATCCGCCAATTGCTTTGTCGTTAACAACGGCCGCTCTAGTCGCTCGGCAATGATGGCACGCGCAATAGCCCGTCCATACGCTTCCTCACCATACTCCTTAAACACTCTGGTCAGTTCTTCCTCAGTAGCCACAGCCAACCACTCTTTCGCCGTCAACTCTTGCTCCACATCCATACGCATATCTAACGGCCCATCCCTTAAAAAAGAAAAGCCGCGTGTAGCATCGTCCAACTGCGGTGAAGACACCCCTAAATCTAACAACACGCCATCCACCTGTCCCAAAATGCCCCAGTGTTTGGCCCATTTTTCTATTTCCGAAAAACTTCCTTTTTGCAGATGAAAGCGTTTATCCGTAATCGCTTTACCTGCATCAATGGCCGCTTGATCCTTATCTAAGGCATACAAACGACCTTCTTCATTCAACTGTTCTAAAATGGCTAGACTATGTCCGCCACGACCAAAGGTACCATCTATATAGATGCCATCGGCCTTAATGCCTAAACCCGCGATCACCTCTTGCAGCAATACACTGCTGTGATCCGGCTTATCCGGTACTGCTGGCCCCGTCACAGCGAAATATGCTGCAATTCTGTAGGCAAGCCCTCAGCATTCATAACCTTATCTTCTTCTAACCAAATTTCACGTTGCGCATCCCACAGGATATCGCTCCACAATTCAAACTTTTGCCCTTGCCCTACCACCATCACTCTTTTGTCTAATTTGGCATAATCGCGCAACAACTGGGGTATCAAAATACGCCCTTGGTTGTCCATTTCCACTTCACTCGCATGCCCTATTAATAGTCTTTGCAGACGACGGGTTGCGGGATTAAAACTAGGCAAAGCCTCTAACTTTCGTTCAATAATTTCCCATTCGGCCAAAGGATACAGCAATAAACAAGCCGATTGGGTATCAATGGTGACCACCAACTGCGCTTTATCGTCTGTTTCCAGTAACAAGTCCCGCTGTCGGGCCGGCATAGCCAACCGGCCCTTAACATCGAGACTAACTGCAGTGATGCCACGAAACACTTAAATATACTCCACAATATACCACTTATTCCCACTTTCATACACTATAGCCCACAGAATGCAGAAAAACAAGGGATTATGAGATGTTTTTTAAAATATTTTTT
>VFJT01000006.1 GCA_009885935.1 Gammaproteobacteria bacterium | reverse complement strand
GCTGGCCCTTGTCCTTTTCATGTTGGCGATAGCCCTGATTCATTCCAGGTAGATCTAAATTTTGGAGCCTTCAGGTGTCTGTCTTGCGAGGCAGAAGGCTGCGATATTGTTGAATTTACAATGGCTTTTTATGACCTTTCTCACGCGGAAACTGTTCAAAAATTAACCTATAAATGGTCGATTAACCCACAGTTAAATCTCTCTCAAACTTCGGAAAAGGAGCATCGCCATGGCACGCATTAGAACCATAAAACCAGAA
This sequence comes from Gammaproteobacteria bacterium, assembly GCA_009885935.1. Lineage (GTDB taxonomy): Bacteria > Pseudomonadota > Gammaproteobacteria > UBA1113 > UBA1113 > VFKP01. The sequence continues at coordinate 9,588 of VFJT01000006.1, read as the reverse complement.
TTTTGGACCGCGGAGCAGCTAGCAAGCTGCTCTCGCGATGCGCGATTATTATTCATCGGATTGTGGAATTTTTGCGATGACGGGGGTGTACATCCAGCCTCAGCAAAGCGGGTCAAAATGGAAGTTTTTCCAGGCGATGATGCAGAAATTGCCCTGATTGAATATTGGATTAAAGAGTTAATTTTCAATGGCTTGCTTGAAGAATATGCCGTTGATGGAAAAAAATATTGGCATGTTATCAGCTGGAGCAGTCACCAAAAAATCGATAAGCCAAATTACCGTCATCCAAAGCCAGAAGATGCTGAAAAATTCGACGACCATTCGTCGAACGATCGTCGAATGGTCGCCGAACACTCGACGAATGGTTGCCGAACACTCGACGAGCATTCGACGACCATTCACCCCCGGAATGGAATGGAAGGGAATGGAAAGGAAGATATACGTGAAGTTGCTGGCGCAACTTCAGCAGTCGGTTTGGATAAAAATTCAACTTTGGCTGGTCACGATGATGTGCAGGTGGTTTTTGCGCATTGGCAGCAGGTGATGAATAAACCGAAGGCAAAGCTTGATGATGTCCGTAGGCGAAAAATTAAAGCGGCGTTAAAATCGTTTTCTGTGCCGGATTGTCAGCTTGCGATTGACGGCTGTGCACAGAGTGATTTTCACATGGGTAAAAATGACAATGGGAAACGTTACGATGGCATCAGTCTTATTTTCCGCAATTCTGAAAAGATTGAGCAATTTATTGCCATGACTAAAACTTCAGAAAACTTTTCGGGGATGGGCCCCAGTTCAGATTTAATGCGAGGAGTAATTTAATGCGAGCAAAAGAAATTTCTGAACACCTGGCACAGCGTGCTGAAGATGTTGCCAAACATTTGCTGCCGGCTGGAAAACGGGTGCGTGATGAATGGCACGTTGGCAACGTGGAAGGAGGCAAAGGCGAGTCGTTGAAAATAGCACTTGCAGGTGAGAAAAAAGGGCTGTGGTTTGATTTCGCAACGAATGAGGGCGGAGACCTGCTTGAACTATGGCGTTTAAACCGTCATACAAGCCTCGTAGAGGCGGTAAAAGAGGCTAAGCAGTACATGCATATTGCCGAGCCTGTTTTCGCGCCACAGCGGCAAAATTCTTACAGCCGCCCAAGTGAAAAAAACCTGGGCGAAAGTCAGTTAAATTCTGCAGTCAAAAACTACCTGCTTGGGGAGCGAAAATTAACCCTGGAAACGCTGGAAAAATTTAGGATTAAATCGGCCGGAAGAGATATTATTTTTCCTTACTGGCGTTCAAACGCATTGGTTCAGATTAAAAAACTAAACCTAGACCGTGATGCTGGGAAAAAGAAAATCATCGTTGAAAAAAATTGTGAGCCTTGCCTATTCGGTTGGCAAGCAATCGATGGCAACCTTCGGGAGGTAACTTTGACCGAAGGTGAGCTTGACGCCATGACCTTGCACCAATACGGAATTAATGCTTTGTCGCTTCCTTTTGGGGGTGGTACGGGTAATAAGCACAAGTGGCTGGAAACAGAATTTGACCGTTTAAGCCTGTTCGATGAGATTTATCTTTGCTTTGATCAGGACGAAACGGGAGAGTCTACCGCCATTGATTTGGTCGAACGTTTGGGTCGACATCGTTGCCATGTGGTCAGTTTACCGCATAAGGACGCCAACGAATGCCTACAGCAGGGGGTGACAAGAGAAGCCATACAGCAGTGCTTTGCATCGGCAAAAAGTTGCGATCCAGCGGAATTGAAAGGCGCAGAGACATTTACAAAAGCCGTTATTGATGGCTTTTATTCCGAAGAAAGTCAGCAGGGATATACACCCCCATGGCAAAAAAGTCATGGCAAAATTCTATTTCGGCCAGATGAATTATCGCTGTGGACGGGCATTAATGGTCACGGAAAGTCACAATTTTTAGGCCACATCATTTTGTCTATGATGCAACAAGGTGCGCGGGTTTGTGTTGCTAGCTTAGAGTTAAAGCCAGAACGATTATTGATGCGTTTAGCACGACAAGCTGGTGCAGTGTCTCAACCATCACGAGCCTATATTCAGGCAATTCACGAATGGTATAGCGATAAGTTATGGATTTTTAATGTGTTGGGTAATACCAAGACGAAACGCCTTTTAGATGTGTTCTTATACGCACGGCAACGTTACGGTATTGATGTGTTTGTCATCGATTCACTGATGAAATGCGGGATAGGTGAAGAAGATTATTCCGCTCAAAAACAATTTGTAGATCAGCTATGCGATTTCAAAAATCAGCATCAATGTCAAATCCATTTAATTGCTCACCCCCGTAAAGGTTTTGATGAGTCTAAAGCTCCTGGAAAGATGGATATTAAGGGTACAGGGTCCGTTAGCGATCTGGCGGATTATTGCTTTACAATATGGCGTAATAAGCAGAAAGAAGAGGCAGTACAGCAAGCTAAATTCAGCAATACCCCGATCTGCAGTGCGTTGGCTGAACAAGCTGATTCTCTTTGGATATGTGATAAAAATCGCAACGGTGATTGGGAAGGAAAGCTTGGCTTGTGGTTTGATCCGGCTAGTTTTCAATATCTAGACTCGACACAGGCACGACCTAAAGCTTTTGTAGATTTTCTAGCATGGAGCAATAACGGCGATACCGCCAATACCGCCAACACTACAAGAGATATACAGACATGAGGAAATCTACACAGGCCCTATGGAAAAGGCGGCAGTCTATAGCTAGATTAGCAGCCATAGCAACCGATGAGAATGCACGAAGTAGCGATAGAATTGCTGCGGTGCACTTGCTTAATGTCATGCATGGCTATAATGTACCGCAGAAGATAGATCACAGCTCGGCTGACGGCAGTATAACGACCAGGCCGACTATTGATGTTACTAAGCTGTCTGATAGTGCACTAGCGGAGATATTGGGGCTAAGGTATTGAAAGAGGTAGAACATTACTTTTGAAACTTTTGCAATAAATTTAGCATTGGTCATTATGTGATTTTTTGCTGATCAGGTATCGAACTATTCGGAGGTGGTTAAGCCACCCCCGAATAATTCATGCTATTTTTTAAAAATAAAAAACTAAACGGGAAATAAGGTTTTCATAAACTATCCACTTCATGATGGTAAACTGTGATTGTATGATAACACCAATCGCATCGGGTACAACATATTATTTGGGTTATTGTGGTGTAATAGCGTAAAGTTAGCTTCTAAATTGCTTTATGCTTAATTTCCGTTCGAGTAGCTTTAATTGAATGTTAGGTTTATTCGGAGACGGTTAAACCACCCCCGAATAATTTTATGTTGTTTTAAAAAAACTAAACAGGAAGTAAGGCTTTCATAACTGTCTCCTCCACGATGTTAAACCGTGACCCTACGATAGCATAGTAATATCGACTTTAACAAGTGTCTTGGTTATTGTGATATACTAAAAAGAATTGTGTTAAAGATAATTATATTCTTAAATTTACCGTTCGAGTAGTTTAAATATGGGGGTGCATATGGATAAAAAAGAAGATGAAAATATATTAAAGGGCGATACAATAGCGTGGATAAATAAAAATAACTCGGACTATTATGAAAATATTCCCCTGAAACTATTTCAGCACTATGCAATCATTGGCGGCTTTGAGAATGGCTGTGATATAGACGTAGTCTATGATGATTACATAGCGCGCGCTAGCTCGGTTCTTGACGTCGGTGCGGGTTATGGCCGAGCGCTCCAACGCCTTTTAGATCGCGGTTACACAGGCAAGTTAATAGCTATAGAAAGAAGTAAAAAATTTTGTGATTTTATGCGTAATAAATTTTCAAATAAAGTTGAATTTTTTAATTGTAGCGTTGACGATTTTATATGTGAAATGCCGGTGGATATTGTTTTGTGGATGTGGTCGAATATATCGGAATGGCCGCAACATCAGCAAGCTAGTATATTAAAACGACTATCCAGCTTTTGCAAACCAGGAGGGTTTTTAATTATGGACACAATATCGCATCTAATAACACCTATCAATGTCACGGCTTATAACACGCAATCTTATGTAGCAGAAACGGAATATGGAACGGCTTATGGATATATTCCATCACTAGATGAGATCAATGGCTATGCAAAAGAAATAGGCGCGGTGAGCGTAAAAAATATACCCTATAAAACGTCCACAGAGCGAGATCGTTTTATCCACATCTTAGGTTTTTGATTTTTTTGATATGCGTACACAGCCACGTAAAAAAGCACTTTTAGCGGGAAATAATTCCTTTTTGTCTACATTGAAATATTTATCTTCTATGACCAAATCTTCTGGGTTTTTTATTCCCGTTAGTTTCTCAAATTCGGTATGGTAAAAATTAAAATCAACGGTTTCTTGCAATTTAGAAAAAGAGGTTCCCTCAATACGTAAATGCTCGTCGGTTAGGCCATTTAGATATTTCTTGATATAAGATTGTGTCAGGACTAAATCATCTAATTTACTGGAATCACTTCTAGGTTTATTTGAAAATTCTAAGGTGCCGGGCAGTGCGAATGAAAAATAAACGGAACGATCCGATTTTTCCGAAAAAGTATATGGCTGCATAATGTTGGGCGTATAGGGAAGATTGTAAACAGATGCGTAGAGTGATTGTAAACGGCTGATGGGCCCTGCTGTATCATCTATAGCGGGAGCATATCCCGAAAAAGCGCCTACAGCCATATTCAAAATATATTTTACTCTATTGTGGATATAAGAAGATGTTTTTAAGCCACGGTCTATTTGAATGACGGAAAAGACTAAGTTCCAAATAAGTTGATGTCTCCAATAATTACTGGCATTCCAAGCTGTTTCAAGTAAATAGAGTTTAAAATCTTTAAAAGCGGGATCGTTCATGTGCTCAAACCATTTATTATTAAAGAAAGCAATGATGCAAGCCCAATGTTCGCCAAACCCTGGATGATTCGCTATTTCCTTAAAAATTTCCCAATGCTCTAAAAGGTTTTTGGGTGGTTCTTGCTGTAAGCCTAATTCTTTGGCAATTCTTTTATGCGCGGTTGCTTTCGATATCTTAGGTAACATAAACAGCGATCGGGCGCCTGAAGACATATTCCATCTAAAGATAGGGCTTAAAGAGGGATCTTCACTTAATACTTTCCACGTACTCAATATTTTTCCTGGCGGGATTAATCCATACAAAGAAACGGGATATTCATCTTGAATAATAAAGATTTCAGCAGAGCCTTGTAGTATTACGCTGACTGGATTTGTGCCTAGATTGTAGGATAAAGAATCTTGAATATCTTTGCTAATATGTGCGCTATGCAAGGGGGCCAATATGCCACTGTCGGTTGGAACTTGCAAATGCCCTTCCTTTAACATCTCCTCACCAAAAGCATAAGACGCTTTGAATATTTTATAACTGGAATCTGGGCTAATATCATCTATTATGGCAGTTAGTTTAGGATTAACTGCTTTAACCTCTGTACGGATATCGTGCCAGGATAGCTCTTCAATACAATTTTTTACGTTTTTCATCCGTTCGATCCTTGTTAGGCCTCATAGCCATTAAACCTTATTCTCGCACTACCGTGCTTAGGGAGTCAACCTAGAGCAGTACCTTAAGCGACTCCCACCACAACAGTCCCAGGGCAGGGTATAAAAACGGTGTATTACTTACGATAGGACATGAGTTTGAATTATCTTTCGTATAGCGAAGGTGTCCTTAGGTTTGTTATAAAATCCACTCATTCCTACAGCATAACAGCGCTCTACATATTCAGGCTCTGTGTGCGATGTCATGGCAACAATAGGAACATTTTTAGAGTGTTCCAAGGACAGTATGATTTTAGTAACCTCAATCCCACTAGTGTCGGGTAAATCAATATCCATTAGAACGAGGTCATAACGTTTATTTGTATTGACTAGTTCAAGAGCACTACGACCATCGGCAGCTATATCAAAATTACAGCCCAATTCTGTTAACATAGCTCTAACAGCGAATTGAATGAGTCGGTTATCTTCAACAACAAGAATGCTAAGGTCTTTAGGAACCTCTTCTTGTGTCAAGTTAGTGGAAAATGAATGCCGTTGTTCATGATGGCGTTGGGTATTGAGCGCGGGGGTTTCAGAAATAACTTGCATGGTCTTAATCTCCTTATGGGTAAATGTTTTAAATTACAGATACATTAAAGCTCAAGATCTCATGTTATGTAACCCCAGACGAAACAGTTGGTTTTTTACTAGGAAAAAGTCGGGGTAAAGTGAGAACCGATCGTAAAGGAATATGGCTATTTTTCAAAGGGTTTCTTTAGGTTATGACTATCTAGACTACTATTTGCTAACAATTTAAGGCCATTTAGGTGTACAATTGATCGTAACAATAAAACAACAGAGGAACGTTATGATCTCTAAAAAAACCAGTAAAAAAGAATTGGCTGAACCAGCTAAAGCGGTTGTTCCTAAGAAAGAAAATAGGTTTTATGGTTCTGAGGCATTTAACAAAATTCTGGTTGATGCTTTAGTTACCAGAAAAGTTGTTGAAGCTGAGCCAGATAGCGCCGGTCTAGCCGATTATTATTTGTCTATGGCGGATAGCGCATTAAAGGGGGATATTCAGCCTATAGAAACTATGCTGATGGCTCAGGCATGTACCTTGGATTTATTGTTTAATAAATGCGTTAGAATAGCCAGAAACAGCGAGTTTTTGAATGGTACAGAAGCTTATTCAAATATGGCTTTTAAAGCCCAAAAACAATGTCGACAAACTTTGCTAGCCTTGCGAGAGGTACAGCACCCCCACAGAGCCACTTTTGTTAAACAGCAGAACAATGCGATTAACCAACAGGTGAACAATAATAGCACAGAAAAAGATTTTCAGAAAAATTCAGCAAACGAACTATTAACAGAGGTAGAATATGAGACAATGGACACAAGAGGAACGTTTAAAGCAAGCCGAACTGATAAGGAGCTGGAAGCCGTGGGAACAGTCCATGGGGGCAAAGACTGAGGAAGGTAAGGCTGTTAGCAAAATGAATGCATATAAGCATGGCGGGCGATCTGCTGAAGTAAGAAAATTATATGGAATGATAGCTCAATTAAAATTTTAATTATAAAGTAATGAAAGCTTATAGCGTATTAAGGTACAGTTTGGTTTATTCTGCTATGTCGTATGGAGGATTTTTGATGAAAAAAAGTATATTTTTATGCACTTTAGTAGCATCTCTAACTGCATGTAATCACAACCAGAAGGAAAATATAATAACTCAAAATGAACAAATAGAAGTTTTGCAGACGCAAGTAGAGACGCTGCAAGCTCAAATTACTGAAATAAATAGCATAGTTAAATCCCTCCATCCAATGTTAGCTGTATTTACTCCTAGCTCAAAAGGGTATCAACCCCTATATACAGATAAGGGAAACCTTATAATTTCATTAGATGAGCTAAAAAAATATGCCAATGGTTATAAGGCTACTTTTCTTATTGGAAATCCCAACCATGTAACATTTGATGGTATTAAATTATCAGTTCATTGGGGGAAATATCTTTCCGAGAAAGAAAACTTTACGGATTGGCAACAGAACTTACAATCTGAAGATATCAATATTGGTAAAACTATATTGCCAGGAACTTGGAATAAAGTCACAGTGATCATGTCACCAGCGACTGCAAATAACGTTGGTACAATATTGTTATCACTAGAAAGTGATAATATTGATTTATCTATGGATACGCGTCGGGATACTACTTAGATTAAGCGAGGATGAAAAATGAACCATTTAATCGATTTGATAGGATATGCTGCAATAATATTTTGTGTTTTTGATTATTTTAATCGTAATTTTCGAGAGTTGAAAGGTGGTAGCAATAAGGCCGAGTCAACGATTAAAAGGAAAAAATATAAATTAATACCTTTTCATGATGCGCTTGCAGATGAAATAATGATTCTTAGAAAGGACATTACTGACATCAATGTAAGGCTAAGAGAAAAAGATTCTGAAGCTAATTGTTTGCCGCAGGATTTTTTAAAACTTCTCTGGTTATATATTAATTATCCTTATGAAGCTATATGCGTTAACTATAAAGCAGAAGGTGGTTCTTGGGGTAAAATTATTTTAATATTAGATGATACGGGATACGTAGCTGATACAGAGTGTGGTAGTTGGAGTGAACCGTTTAATGCTGAAAAATTGAGGATGATGAAATCAAAAAAACCAATCATTATAAAAAAAGGAATGTGTTTTTTAATTCATCTATATGAACCAGATATTTGCAAGGAGCATAATTCTGCATTGACTACAGAGGCTAGAGTAATTTCTGTGCAAGAAGGGGAAGATTATAGAGATATAATATTGACATTGGAAATTGATCTTAATTATGACCCCTTTTATATAAGGGATGTTTGGGATAAACGAGAACATATTCCTAAAATAATAACTAGAAAATTAGAGGTCTATAATATATATAATCATGGCATAAGGCTAGAAGAAAAAAAGAAAACGTTCCTACAGCGGCTAAACAGCTTTTAATGGGTTAAGCCAGATTTTCATAAAGATAACTCGGTGCTAAATCAGCCCCATTGGCCCAGCAGATGGTACCAATATCGCGGTTGACGGTTACGGCATTAAAAAAAGTTTTATCTTTTAACAACGCAAACACACCGACAAAAGGAACCAATTTGGCAATATCCAGCTCGCCTGCTTTGCCATCTGCAAATTGTACATATAAGCGATAACCGTCTAGAACCTTTACTTTAACAACGTCAACATCATAGGTACACATAATATTTACTCCAGTGGGGCGATAGGGTGTAGGTCGTGAAACTCTTTCGCCAAATTCCAATTTTCTAGCAATTCTTGTTGGTGCAAGCTTGCCCATTCCATCACTAAACCCAATACCTTAGGGGGTAGTTTCCCTTTCAATAGGGCAAGGTCAACAATTGAAAAAGCAGCCCTATATTCATTATAGCGCACATGAAAATGGGGTGGGTTATGTTCTTGATAATACATGACGATAACCATTCCCAAAAACCGACTAATTTCAGGCATATAGCACCTTTAGAAAGTGAATAAAAATATGGTGGTATAATAACATTTTTTAATTATCCCTGTGTAGGGAGGTAAATGGTTAATAAATAAGCTTTCTACAGAGATAAGGGTGGCGTAATGTCTCAATACGTAGCACCCGCGTAGCACCAATAAATAAACCACTTTCGGAGACACACCTAACTCGTTGATTTATAACATGGGCCGTGTTGGGATCGAACCAACGACCCGCTGATTAAGAGTCAGCTGCTCTACCAACTGAGCTAACGGCCCGTGGGTGCAAATGTACCTAGGTATGGGAAGAAATGCAAGCCCTTGGTGCTAAAGTAATGCATAAGTTATAACCCTCACACCCCTGTGGTTGCCTTAGTAGGGCAGGCACGGGGGCCTGCCCCTACGTTGACGGGCTAAATGCTAGATACCTTATACTTTTAGATGTATAATTTAACGGGAAAAAGAAACAGAGGCAAAGTGATGAATAAAACCAACCCAAGATTTAAAAGTGTGTGGGACGCTTTAGAAGACGATCCCGAGAAAATAGCCGATTTGAAAATGCGATCTCAATTGCTGATCCACATAGCTG
>VFJT01000163.1 GCA_009885935.1 Gammaproteobacteria bacterium | reverse complement strand
CTTCTGCTAGCGACGGTTCATTTCCCGCTTCTGTTAGCAAGGCTTTTTGTGGAGCCTATTTCTTGACCCAACCGGTTAGTGTGCCTACATTAACACCCAGCTCTTTAGCCGTTTTTACAATGCTTTGCTCTGCTCTGCTCTGAGTCGCTGGCTAATTGCGCTGATGATTTTTTAAACTCAATAGTATATTGGGTTATCTTTCTTCTGACCATTTTATGGACTCCTCTTTCTCGAACTATTTTAACTTCTCTGTCCGGGAACGTGTAGCCACATCAGTGTGATTTTATATGAGGCAACAGACCCTAGGTAGTGTCATTTTTTATGATGCAATGCGCGAGTGCGGGTGCTTTTTAATCCACTCTTTTAAGGCCTCATCCATCCGAACTTGCCAGCCCTGCCCTGTCTCTTTAAAGTAATGAACCACCTCTGGGCTATAGCGTAATGTTACGGCTACCTTAGTGGGTGCTTTCTGGCGGCCACGTTGCCCCTTAGATTTGGGTAATACCTTAAGCAATCCAGCAGGTAAAACCTCTTTTGCTGTGCGCATACTGCGGATATCTTCACTTTTAAGTTCGCGAACATCACCTTCCGCATTAGTTAGTGGTTTCTTTTTCATAACGCTTTGCCTCTCTAGAATTTGCTTTTCTGAAACTAATAACCCGGACCCCTTGTTCTATAGGGGTAAAACAAAGGACATGTAGCGCTCTCCCAAATAGCCTATAGCAACAAACCGTCGTTCTGGGTAAAGTTGTCTAAGGTCTTCTGAATAAATCGCCGTTTCCCAATCAAAATCAACGAGTTGATCAAAAGGCAGACCCCGATCTTGTGTATTTCTTCTTGATTTTTCATGATCAAAGTCTATTTTCATATATTATATTGTAGTAACAAAAAAATGGAATGTCAATATCCAGGAGAAATGGACAAAACCACTTTATGCCCCCGACTTTCAACCGACCCAGCTCTACTCAAAAAATCAATTTTTCGTTCGATCGTAAAAAGGCTGAAATGATAATTTATCCCGGCAAAGATGGTCATGTTGAGTTGGATGTGAGTCATTGCATTCATAACAGAGCGATGCCGTGTATGCCAGACACGGTAATGATGCTTGTGCTGCGCCTTATGCTGCACTATTGCAGTGTTTTATTTCGAGCTGTGCCATGAGTGTGCCACAACGAATTTTTGAGGCTCTAGAAAGATAGAGGGTATCACTCTAAGTGATTGATTTTAAATGGTGCCCGGAGCCGGAGTCGAACCGGCATGGGATGTTATCCCGAGGGATTTTAAGTCCCTTGCGTCTACCTATTTCGCCACCCGGGCTAATGATACTCAAAACAAAATTGGAGGCTAGGGCCGGAATCGAACCGACGTAAACGGCTTTGCAGGCCGCCGCATAACCACTCTGCCACCCAGCCATAAGCGACCCATAGAAATCTTTGGAGCGGGAAACGAGATTCGAACTCGCGACCCCAACCTTGGCAAGGTTGTGCTCTACCAGCTGAGCTATTCCCGCTTTGCGTGCTGCGTATTGTAACCTACTGAAAATAGATGTCAAGACGTTTACAGCGATTTCCACCCGCAATTGGAGCTTTATATATAGAGGGGCAATTTCTGTCCATTATTTGGCCTGCATGCGTATAGCGCCATCTAAACGTATCACCTCGCCATTCAACATTTCATTGTTGATAATATGGCCTACTAATTGCGCAAATTCTTCCGGTCGTGCCAAGCGCTTAGGAAAAGGCACTTGTGCGGCCAAGCTGTCTTGTACGGCTTGTGGCATGGCCGCTATCATAGGCGTGTGCACAATACCCGGGGCGATGGTCATCACCCGTATACCAAAACGCGCCAATTCACGCGCTAGGGGCAAGGTCATGGCCACAATGCCGCCTTTAGACGCGCTATAAGCAGCTTGACCAATCTGCCCTTCATAGGCCGCTACAGAGGCAGTATTAATAATGACCCCCCGCTCATCGCTCTCATTCACCACTACGCCTAAACTCATCGCGGCAGCAGCCACACGCACAATATTAAAGCTACCGATAAGATTAACCTCTATCACGCGGCTAAAATCTTCTAAGGGCATAGCCCCTTCCTTACCCACCACACGTTGTGCCGGACAAATACCAGCGCAGTTAACTAAAATACCGGGGCGGCCCAATTTGGATTCTATTTGTGCAAAAGCGGCTTCTGCACTGTCTGCGCTGGTCACATCACACACAATAGCCAAGCCACCGATTTCTTTGGCCAATGCCGCTAATTGGCTTTCATTCACATCCAGCACGGCTACAATAGCCCCTTTTTCGGCCAAAAAGCGCGCCGTGGCAGCACCCATGCCCGAGGCCCCACCCGTAACAACGGCAATAGTTTCTTTAATTTGCATGATATCCCTTAATGTATATAATAGTGACCTTGGGCTTAATATTAACATGGACCATTTGCCATGACAAAAAAAATCATCTTATCCGATGAGGATAAACGCTTATTTGCCGAAGCAATGGCCATCAGTAAACCTTTAGCGAAAAAAAAGCGAATCGAAGAAAGCAAAAAATCAGAGGACTCACAAAACCTCGCTTATAGGCGTTATCAAGCCAGCCGCACTACGCCCAACACAGACACTGCGCCCATGGCCAATGCCGACAGCGCTTTATTATTTTGCAGAGCAACTGTAAGCGATAAAAAAATGCAACAGTTACAACAAGGCATATTTCCTAAACCGCTGGTGTTGGATTTACACGGTTTAACTGAAAGTAAAGCTTTGGCAAGTCTGAATGATTTTATTTACCAAGCGCAAAAAAGAAAAATAAGCGTGGTGTTGATCATTCATGGCAAAGGCAGCCGCAATAGCCCTAATGCGCCTATACTGAAAAATGCAGTGAATGAACAATTGCGCCGCTTAGATGCCGTGTTGGCATTTTGCTCTGCACGCAGCGAGGATGGCGGCAATGGCGCGGTGTATGTGATGTTGAACACCAACAAAGAAGATAAAGTTCTACCGTAGGGGCGACCCCCCGTGGTCGCCCATCTAGGGCAGGCACAGGGGCCTGCCCCTACGAAAATGTAGTTTTACGTCTTTAAGAGTACTAGCGAAGCAATGACGGCATCAAACATACTCCAACACTTCTTTCAAATGCGATACAGGCAATACCTCTATATCCAGCACTTGCTTCGACTGATTTGCCTTAGGCACAATCGCGCGTTTAAAGCCTAGCTTTGCCGCTTCTTTTAAACGCTCTTGGCCATATTGCACCGGACGAATTTCACCTGATAAACCCACTTCACCAAAGACGATCAAATCATGCGGCAAGGGTCTTTCTTTTAGACTAGATACTACTGCCAATAAAATGGCTATGTCGGCGGCCGTTTCAGTAATTTTGATACCGCCCACCAAGTTAACAAACACATCTTGATTGTAACAAGCCACATTACCTTGCTTATGTAATACTGCCAATAACATATTCAAGCGATTGCCGTCTAAACCCAAAGTAACGCGTCTAGGATTAGCCAAGGGGCTATCGTCTACCAACGCTTGCACTTCCACCAACATAGGCCGTGTACCTTCCCAGGTGGCCATCACCACGCTACCCGGCACATCGGCTCTGAACCCCGATAAAAATAAAGCCGAAGGATTATGCACACCGCGCAAACCTTTTTCGGTCATCGCAAACAACCCCAATTCATTGACGGTACCAAAGCGATTTTTGCTGGCGCGTATCATACGATAACGACTGTCGTGTTCATTTTCAAAATACAATACCGTATCGACCATATGCTCTAACACTCGCGGCCCGGCCAAAGCCCCTTCTTTAGTCACATGACCCGCTAGAAATAAAGAAGTACCGCTTTCCTTGGCAAAACGCACCAATTGCGCCGCGCTTTCACGCACCTGTCCCACACCGCCCGCAGCCGATTGCAAAGTATCGGTATACATCGTTTGTATGGAATCGATCACCATCACTTTAGGTTTATCGCTAGCTGCAATCTGTAATATCGTTTCCACATGAGTATGGGCTAATAATTTCAAGTGATCCAATTGCAATTCTAAGCGGCGTGCGCGTAAGGTAACTTGTTGTAAGGATTCTTCGCCCGTGACATACAAAGGCACATCACTAGGCGGTAACATGGCCATGACTTGTAATAACAGAGTTGATTTCCCTATGCCTGGATCACCGCCAATCAACACCACTGAACCGGGTACCAAGCCACCGCCTAATACCCTATCTAATTCGCCTTGATCTAAAGACAAACGCGCGATGCTGTCTAAGGCTATATCTTTTAACAACACCACCGGACTATTCTCACCGGCATACTGACTGCTAGTACGCGTACCGACTTTAACCACCTCTTCCACGATATTATTCCACGAGCCACACTCCATACATTGCCCAGCCCATTGATGGGTTTGGGCGCCGCAACTCTGACAACGATAGACCGCTTTCACTTTTGACAAGATATTTCCCTAAGATTTAACCGTTTGTAGCGAACCCATATCGATCACAAAACGATACTTAACATCGGCTTTGTCCATACGATCATAGGCTTGGTTGATGTCTTGAATGTTGATCAACTCAATATCACTGCTAATGTTATGCTGAACACAAAAATCTAACATCTCTTGAGTCTCGGCAATACCGCCAATGAGAGAACCCGCTAAAATACGTCTACCCATAACCAGAGGCGCTGGCGAAACGGGCATACTGTCGGGCGACATTCCCACCATCACCATGACACCATCGCGTTTTAAGGTTTGTAGATGTGCATTGAGATCGTGCGGCGCTGACACGGTATCTAAAATGAAGTCAAATTGATTGTGTTGCGCCGCCATGGCTGCATCGTCTTTTGAGACGACCACTTTGCTCGCACCCAAACGCAAGGCATCCTCTTGTTTAGCATTGGAACGTGTAAACAGGGTTACCTCAGCGCCCAAAGCCGCGGCGATCTTAATGGCCATATGACCCAAACCGCCCAAACCAATCACTGCCACCTTTTGGCCTTGCCCTACATTCCATTGCCGCATCGGTGAATAGGTTGTGATCCCGGCGCAGAGTAAAGGCGCAGTACGAGCTAAATCGGCTTTAGGCGCTATGCGCAATACGAACTCTTCTCTGACAACGATATAATTGGCGTAACCGCCCCATGTAGGCGTACCGCGCTCGCGCTCTAAACTATTATACGTTGCTGTAAACCCTTCTACACAGAATTGCTCTAAGTTCTCGTGACAGCTTACGCACTGGCGACAGGAATCGACCATACAGCCTACGCCCACGGAATCACCCACTTTATAGCGAGTAACGTCTGATCCCACACGACTCACAGAGCCTACAATTTCATGTCCAGGTACCATGGGAAAAATTTTGGCACCCCATTCACCACGAGCTTGATGCACATCGCTATGACACACACCACAATATAAAATTTCAATTAAAATATCATTCGCGCCCAGCTCGCGATGTAGAAACTCAAAAGGGGTTAATTTAGCCCCTGCCTGCTGTGCTGCGTAACCGACTGTCTTAATCATGACTGCTCCTTTATTAGACAAAGATAGATGCTTAGGCTAACAAATTGGACCCTAAAATACAATCTTCTCATCGACTCTCGTAGGGGTGGCCCCCTGTGGCCGCCCTTTTCTGGGCAGATACGGGGGTCTGCCCCTACGGTAATCTACGGGCTTACCTAGTCGCTATAATCGATGCCCTTATGCTCACACCAATCGGCTAAGATATGCTGTAAACGGGCTTCTTTGTAGGTTTCCCACTCTTCGTCCAAGCCATGGTAATAGAGTGTTTCGGTAAATTCAGGAAATTCATAGTCTTCGTCGCCGTGCCTTAAAATGACTTGTAACTCATGGCGTATCTCTATTTCATCGATTTCTTCGGTATAATCCCAGCAAATGGCAATGGTTTGGGCTTCGGCGAGCAAAGGGAGCGGCGTATAAGCTTCTATCTGGTCACTGGGTATACTACTCGGCTCGAGGCATTTGCCGTTCTTAAGATTTAAATAGAGCGGGCTATCGGCAGGATGCGCCAATAGAAACTCGGCTATATCGCTAATACGCACCTTCACACGACGCCTCTTCTGATAAACAGACTGTGTTCTAATATTTCGTAGTATATCATCCCTAGTTCAAAACTGTTAGGATCATCCTAATGGATGCTGGTAATGCATCATTTTTAAGAATACTAACAAAACACGCCTTCGTACATTAATTGGACAATAGTTTATGCTTTCTTTTATTAAAAAAATCTTCAAAAAAGACGGGTCGCCAAATAGTGAGCCTCCGATTATCCTTGCCTCCGAACACACCATATCCCGCTCATTGATCAGCCGCAATTGTTTAGGCGTGCTCGACACCCTAGCCAATGCAGGCTTTGAAGTGTATTTGGTGGGCGGCAGCGTGCGCGATTTACTTTTAGGGCGTGAGCCCAAAGATTTTGATGTGGCCACCAATGCCAAACCGGAAGAAATCTATCGCTTATTTCGCAATTGTAGGCTGATAGGCAAAAGATTTCGTTTAGCACACGTCTATTTTAGACACGAAATCATTGAAGTCGCTACTTTTCGCAAACAAGGCAAAAAAGATCATCATCATCCAGCGAAAGAACATAATGGCTTATTAAAAAGAGATAATGTGTATGGCACTTTAAAAGACGATGTGTGGCGGCGCGATTTTACTTTGAATGCGCTGTATTACGATGCAAAAAACAACACCATTCTCGATCACACCAATGGTTTACTAGACTTAGAACAAGGCATCATCCGTATTATAGGCAATGCTGAAACACGTTACCGTGAAGATCCCGTGCGTATTTTACGCGCCATTCGTTTCAGCGCGAAACTAGGCATGTCTTTAGAAGAAAACACAGCCAAAGCCATCGCGAAAACACATATGTTGTTAGCGGCGATTGCCCCCGCGCGCCTATTAGATGAAACGCATAAGTTGTTTAATAGCGGTAATGCGGTCAATACCTTTGCTGCTTTGCGCCATCATGATGTGTTACAACATCTATATCCGCTCACTGAAGAAGCGCTGTGTCACCCTACTCTACACATCACTGCCGATAGATTCATCTTACGCGCCTTGCAAAATACCGATGCCCGTGTAGCGCAAGATAAGCCATTGAACCCCGCTTTTTTAGTGTCTATTTTCTTATGGTATCCGTTACAAATTGCCCTAGAACAAGAACATAATAACAAAACTGGCACAGCCAACCATAATGCTTTCACTCAGCTTGAACACGCTGCCGGGAAGATCCTGCGGCAAGCCAAGCAACATCTGGCCTTTACACAAGTCATCACACAAACTGTAATAGACATCTGGTTGCTACAATTTCAGCTCATAGGCAGACGCCAACAACAAATTTATCACCTATCCCAGCAATCTCGTTTTCGCGCCGCCTATGATTTTTTATGCTTGCGCGCAGAAGGGGAAGACGCCTTAAAACCGATCGCCGCTTGGTGGACTGAATGGCAAGAAGTAGATGATGCCGCACGAGAACAACTGATTAACGCATTGCCAAAGCCAAAGTCTACACGCAATAAAAAACGTCGTTATCCAGCAAAAAAACCGGCCACTAAAGAGTAATTTTAGCGATGAGCTCTGTTTTTCTAGCGTTAGGTAGTAATTTAGATGCCCCCAAACAGCAAATCTTGAGTGCGATTGCTGCTTTGGAAAAAGATCCCCGCATCACCGTACACGCCGTATCTAGTCTATACCAAACACCTGCCATGGGCCCGCCGCAAGACGATTACATCAATGCAGTCATGCACCTTAGCACCGCGTATTCTGCACGTGAATTATTAGCGCTTTGCTTAGGGCTAGAAAAACAACAAGGCCGTATCAGAATAGAACCCTGGGGGCCGCGTTGCATTGATATCGATATATTGCTTTACGATGATATGCAATACCAGGAAAAAGATTTTATTGTACCGCATCCAGGATTGAAAGAAAGGCTATTTGTATTGGTTCCTTTATATGAAATAGCACCGCAATGGATATTGCCCGATGGAACGGCAATTGCAACGGTATTGCAGCGGTTTGGAGATGAGGAAATAACACTAATACGACGTATATTATCGTAGGGGCGGCCCCCTGTGGCCGCCCTTGTTAGGGCAGACACGGGGGTCTGGCCTCTACGATTCTTCTAACGGTTTACCATAGGTCTCACGTAAGAACGTCGCCAAAAATGCAGCACCGATACACGCTATCGGTAACATCGTCAATGCAGCGGTAAAATTAGACGCCGTGTAGACGTGTTCGTTATTGATAATAATGCCATTCCACAAGTGATCGAGAATAATGCCCACTAGTGGTGTCAGCAATGAGCCACTCACCATAACCAACATATTGGTCACTGCCACAGCGGTCGCCGAGACTTTCTTAGAGCTTAATTCACGACCTACAGGAAACACCAATACTTCTGCGCCATAAGAAACACCAAATAAGAACAGCAAAATAAAAATGAGTGTAGTGGGTAAGGCAGGCACATAGAGAACGATAGAAATAAGGATGGCCGCTATAACACCTCCAAAAACCATGGGCAATTTACGCCTAGCGATTTTATCTGAAACATACCCAAAAAGAACCCCACCCAAAGTAAAACCTAAGAATACCGTAGAGACTGCATTCGATGCTTGCTGGCTAGAAAAACCATGTGCCGCCATTAAGTAGGGTCTTTCCCAATTTTCAGCAAAACCAGAAGAAGGTAAATACAACAAACAACCCACCATGCCATTCAGCCAGATAAATTTATTTTTCAGCAATACCATGGAATGTTTCATCACTTCAGCCATAGTCTCTGGTTGTTGTTCTGAAGCGTAGTGGCTGTAATTGCGTGAACTGTCTTTAGGTTTATCGCGTATCACTAGGGCCATAATGACCGCTAAAACCACACCGGCTAGTGCGGATATAAATAATGTGGGCCGCCAATGCAATACACTCACTAAATGCTCTAGCACCAGTTCACCCAAAAATGCACCCACCAGGGTACCAAAAGAAGAAGCCATACCGGCGACTAGACCAAACTTGTTCGATGGCAGCCAGATTGTGGCTAACTTTAGCACCCCTACAAAAGCAAAAGCAGAGCCAAATCCAACTAGAAAGCGCGCAAATAAAGCCACTTCCCAGCGGGTAGTACTGGCAAAAATATAGGTTCCTAAGGCACAGGCTAAACAAGCCAGGGTTAATAAACGGCGTGGGCCATAACGGTCCATCAACATCCCTACCGGTAATTGCATAGGCGTGTAAGCATAGTAATAGAAGGCATTGATGAAGCCATAGCCCGTGGCTGAAATACCGAAATAGCGCAGCAAATCGGCGTAGATAACATTGGGGGTAATCCGTAACAGATATTCATAGGCATAAAAAGCAGCGCCTAGGGAGCAAACTAGGATCGGGAAGGCCCACACCCAAGGACTGCTTCGCTTTTGAGTCATTTGGTCAGCCATCGTTACCCCTGCTGCACCCATGGTTGGGCTTTACGTCAGCTTATAGATGGGCGGCTCGCGAGCCGCCCCTACGAACTAGACCGCTGTTTTGCCGTCGTTCGTTTCTTTTTTAAAGCGTCGTTTGAATTTATCGACGCGACCACCTGCCGTATCCACAATTTTTTGCTTACCCGTGTAAAATGGGTGGCATTGAGAGCAGACTTCAATAGTCAAAGTATCGTTAGGCATAGTTGAACGAATTTGCGTCACATAACCGCAACTGCACTTTACTTCAACTTCTTTATTGTTGGGGTGTAATTCTGCTTGCATAATAATTCCTCTCTATTCAATTCAATAACCAAATTAGCGGCAAGACTATCAAAGATCTAGGGTAAAAGCAAGAAAAATAGGGAAAATAAAGGATTGAAAGGTCAATTTATGACCTAATAGGGCAGGCACGGGGGCCTGCCCCTACGATAATACCGAAACTAAGTCCCTTCCACTGCCGCCGTTTCTTCTTTTTCAACAACTTGCGCTTTGTGCCTGCTCAACGTAACCAAAATAGCACCGCTCATAGCAATCACACCGCCAAAGAAGGTCAATAAATCAGGGGCTTCACCCAGCACCAACCAACCCAATAAACAAGAGACCAAGGGCAGCATAAACATCCAACAGGTGGCACGAAAAGTAGGTAAGCGCGTTAAAGCATAGCTCCAAGTCATATAACCAATGGCTGTAGGAAAAATACCTAGATAAATAACAGCCCAGGTAGCTGCTAAGGGCGAGGTATGGACATCATGCACTAAATCAGATCCATAGGGTAATAACCCTAAGATAGCGGCCCACATCAAATAAGTCGTTAACGCCATAGGATGATAGCGTAGCAGCAAGGGTTTGATAAATACACTATAAATACCTGAACAAAATGCGCAGCCAATAACGGCCAATAAGCCTATGGTAAAGGCTACTTCTCCATCACCCGCTAAAGCGATTAATGAAACCCCTGCTACACTGATTACCAGACCGACGCACCCCCACAATGGTACGCGTTCTTTGTAAAAACAAGCCGCCAATATGGCGGAAATAATGGGCGCTTGCCCGACTAAAAAACTGGCCACGCCCGCCGATATACTGCGCTCGCCATAATTTAAAAAGAAATGATATAAGCTAAGGCCTATAGTCGCTAAAACGATAATGCGTGGAACATCCATCCAGTGGAAATCCACTTTTTTAAATAAATACCGCGCGGTAATGGGTAGCAAGATCACTGCACCGATGAGGACTCGTAATAGCGCCAAACCGCCGGCAGAATAATATCCTGTAGCCATGCGAATAGCCACAAAAGCAGAACCCCACAGAAAAATAGTAATAGACAGTGCGACGAATGTTTTCTTATCCATACCACCTCATCACTTAATCTATGATATATTCCAAACCATACACTAATTCTGTAAGACCCATCACTTTTTCACACGCCAATAATATGCCCGGCATAAAACAGCGTCTGTGAATGGAATCATGACGAACCCTAAGTGTTTCATCCATGCCGCCAAAAATAATTTCTTGATGGGCAACTAAGCCCGGTAAGCGTATCGAATGCACGTGTATACCGTTTACATCCGCGCCGCGAGCACCGGCAACCAACAATCGTTCCGGGTGAGCTGCAGGTTGTTTATCGCGTAAGGCTGACATCACTTGCGCTGTACGCAACGCAGTCCCCGAAGGAGCATCCAATTTTTCGTTGTGATGCATCTCAATAATTTCAGCCTCTGGAAAATATTTTATCCAGTGAGTAGCATATTTCATCATTAGCACAGCACCCAGTGAACAGTTAGGGGCGATAATACCCCCTAAATGTTGCGCTTTCGCCATACTCTTTAGTTGTTCAATTTGTTCGGGCATCAGTCCCGAAGTACCAATCACGGGGCGTGCACCCGCTGCTATGATTTTTTGACTATTATCAAACACGACATTTGCATTGGTAAAGTCAACCACCACATCCGCTTGACTGTGTTTAATAGCTGCAGACAAATCATCGTTGCGGCCACAAGTGCCCACGACATCAAATTTAGCATTTCCTTGTAGCGCCTGCACCACTTCTAGACCCATGCGGCCTAGGGCACCGTTTACCAATATTCGAATGGCCATTTTTTCTTCCTTATACGTCGATATTCCCTGCCAACAATGCGTTCTCTTCTATAAATTCACGCCTAGGTTCAACTTCATCGCCCATTAATACCGTAAACATTTCATCGGCAGCAATGGCGTCTTCTATTCTAACTTGCAATAAGCGTCGATGCTCTGGATCCATGGTGGTATCCCACAATTGTTCTGGATTCATTTCCCCCAAACCTTTATAACGCTGCAAAGTTTGGCCTTTTTTCGCATCTTCAAGCAACCAATCAATGGCGTCACCAAAATCAACGATAGTTTTTTTGCGATCGCCGCGGCTAAAATAACTGCGTTCGGTTAATAGCCCGCGTAATTCCGTTGCCAAAGCAACACATTCTTGGTATTCACTGCGCACGAAGAAATCTTTGTTTAATCGTACCGACTCTAATTGTCCGTGTATATGACTTTTTAGGATAGGCAAATACAGCTCCCCTTCGAACGGCCCGGAACATTCCACGCTGTGGTGTATCCCGTTGTGATCGAAACTTTTTAGGCGCTCAGTTAATTCTTCACACCAAGCGGCTACTTTCTGTTGCACACTCAATTCCGACACTAATAAAGCGGGCATATGCAATAATTGCATCAGCACCGGTAAAGGATATAACCGTTTTAATCCTTGTAACCTTTCTACGGCTGTTTTATAGCGTAGCACTAATTTTTCTAAGGGTACGCCACTGACGGGCGGCGCGCCGCTGTCCACGTACAAGGAGGTGCCTTCCAACGCTTGCTGACACAAATAGGCCGTATAATCCGTATCGTCTTTGATATATTGCTCTTGCTTGCCGCGTTTAATCTTATACAACGGCGGTTGGGCAATATAAATATGGCCGCGCTCGACGAGTTCACGCATTTGTCGATAGAAGAAAGTCAATAATAAGGTGCGTATATGCGCGCCATCGACATCGGCGTCGGTCATGATGATAATTTTATGATAGCGTAATTTGTCGGCATTAAATTCCTGCGCACCGATACCGCACCCTAAAGCAATGATCAACACCCCTACTTCTTGCGACGATAACATTTTATCAAACCGCGCTTTTTCTACGTTTAAAATTTTACCGCGTAATGGCAATATGGCTTGAGTCTTACGCGATCGCCCTTGTTTGGCGGAACCGCCTGCAGAGTCTCCCTCGACTATAAACAATTCACACAAAGCGGGATCGCGTTCTTGGCAATCGGCCAATTTACCGGGTAATCCTGCCACATCCAGTGCACTTTTACGCCGCGTCATTTCGCGCGCTTTGCGTGCCGCTTCGCGCGCACGTGCCGCTTCTATCATTTTATTGATGATCGCTTTGGCTTCTTGCGGTTTTTCCAATAGGAAATTATTAAAATGTTCGGCTACTGAGCCTTCCACAACGGCTCTCACTTCAGAA
This sequence comes from Gammaproteobacteria bacterium, assembly GCA_009885935.1. Lineage (GTDB taxonomy): Bacteria > Pseudomonadota > Gammaproteobacteria > UBA1113 > UBA1113 > VFKP01. The sequence goes on along the minus strand of VFJT01000163.1, from coordinate 9,399 downwards.
GATACCAGCTTATCCTTGGTTTGTGAAGAAAATTTAGGGTCAGGCACTTTAATCGACAAAATCGCCGTTAACCCTTCACGCGCATCATCGCCCGTAGTGGTAATTTTAAACTTCTTGGCTAAACCTTCTTTTTCTATGTAATTATTTAAGGTTCGGGTTAAAGCACCGCGAAAACCAGCCAAATGCGTGCCGCCGTCGCGCTGAGGAATATTATTGGTGAAACACAAAATGGTTTCTTGATAAGAATCATTCCATTGCATCGCCAATTCTACTATTGTGCCTTTGACATCTTCTGAGAAATAAAACACCGTGGGATGGATCCCTGTTTTTTTGCGGTTTAAATATTCCACAAAGGCTTTAATGCCGCCTTTATAATGGAAAGAATCTTTTTTGCCATCGCGTTCATCCAATAATTCTATTTGCACGCCTTGATTTAAGAAAGAGAGTTCGCGCAAACGCTTCGCTAAAATATCGTAGTGAAATTCCAATTGCGTGAATATGGTAGGGCTGGGTTTAAAGCGGATTTCCGTGCCGCGCTCGCTGGTGGTTCCCGTTGCTTTGATAGGCGCTTGCGGTTCGCCTAACTTATACAATTGTTCGTAGATCTCACCATTCATGCGCACAGTCAATTCCAATGTTTCAGATAAGGCATTGACCACCGACACACCCACACCGTGTAAACCACCGGAGACTTTATAGGATTCATTATCGAACTTACCACCCGCATGCAGTATCGTCATAATGACTTCGGCCGCTGAGCGCCCTTCCTCTGGATGCATATCCACGGGTATACCGCGGCCATTATCGCGTACCGTCACCGAGTTATCGGCATGAATAATCACATCCACTCGGGTACAATAGCCAGCCAAAGCTTCATCGATAGAGTTATCAACCACCTCAAAAACCAGGTGATGTAAGCCGGTACCATCATCCGTATCGCCTATATACATCCCCGGCCGTTTACGTACCGCATCTAAGCCCTTTAAGACCTTAATATTGGCGGAATTATAGGCAGCATCTTCACTCATCTAAGACCTCATTTATTTAAGCTATTTGCAGCAAATTACCTGCCGCAAGGCGAATATTATACCACACAAAGGGACGTGTAGCCATCTCTGGCCTGAGGTTTAATGGCTTGCAATTGGGATGACTTTGTTATCTAATGCGTTGCAGGTCCATAACATAGGGGTACCGACATATGACGACACTAGCCGCCAAATATGGTCAAAAAATGCCCTCCGGGACTGTAGCCTTAATTTTTGTGCAACTATTCTCATTAATCAGTTTCGCCACGATCTACTCTACATTGGCCATATATTGCTCACAAAGCCTGCATTTGGACGACCATTTTACCACCAGCCTCATCGCCATGTTTTTAGCCTTCAACTATGGCCTGCATCTCTTAGGAGGCTATGTGGGAGGGCGGTTTTTAAGCTATAGAGCCTTGTTTATTATCAGCATGGTATGCATTGCTACGGGCTGCTATCTGATTACCACCCCCACCCTGCATGGTTTTTACAGCGGTATCGCGTTTTTCCTAACCGGCGCGGGTTTAAATGTCACCTGCCTCAACTGCATGGTCACGCAGCTGTTCCAACCCGATGACAAGCGCCGTGAAACCGCTTTTCTATGGAATTACAGCAGCATGAATTTGGGCTTTTTTATAGCCAACATCATCGCCGGTTCTTTCCAACTGCATAGTAATTATCGCGACCTGTTTCTCTTAAGTGGCTTAGGTAACCTCATCGCCATCGTTCTGGTTGCCTGCAATTGGTCCAAATTGAAAGATATACAAACCGCTTATCAGCTAGCCACTAATAAAGTGCCACGCGTTATTTTTGGTGTGACACTGATTGTCGCCCTATTTTGCGCTTTATATCGCTTGGTAGAACACCCTGCAGCCAGCCAAAACCTAGTCATTTATGGCACGCTCTTTGTTTTTGCCATCTTACTCGTCTTGTCTTTCGCAGAAAAAGACATCATCAGCCGGCAAAAAATGCACGCCTATTTAATATTTTCCGTTGCCGCCATTACCTTTTGGACCATCGCCTTATTAGTGCCTAATGGCTTAGCTTTGTTTCTAGAGCGCAATGTGGATCGCCATATCTTTAATTTTACGATACCGCCACAATGGTTTTTTAACATCAACCCGTTTATGATCATGCTGGGCGCGCCACCCTTAGCGGCACTGTTCCAATGGCTGCGCCGTAAGGGTTATAAGGTCTCGCTGACGCAACAATTTTCTGCGGCATTATTCCTTATGGGTGCAGGACTCTTGGTCATTCCCCTAGGTATTGCCTTCGCCAATGCCGACGGTTTCGTCCCTGCAGCCTGGATTACGGCCGGTTATGCGCTACAAGGTACGGGTGAATTATTCCTAGGCCCTATAGGGTATGCCATGGTGGGACAGCTTGCCCCGGCACGCTTACGCGGCGTGATGATGGGCACGTGGATGATGGTTTCTGGTATGGGCGGGGCTATTACGGGTATTGTTTCCAAATGGGCTACCTATTCTACCACCGGCGATCTCTCGCCCTTAGCCACCAACTACACTTATGGCCGTGTTTTTATACTACTGGGTATTACCAGCGTGCTAGTGGCAGTGATTCTTTTCCGCCTGCGACCCTTGCTGGATAGATTAATACGCGAACCTGAGGCTACCCAACCGCCATTGTGAACTGAGAGTAACGAAGGTGAAGGTATGATACTTCAGGAGAGTATATAATAAATCGTAGGGCAGCCCCCCGTGTCTGCCCTCAAAATCCTACAAACAGGACAAATCAGCGACGGCCGAAAAGAGATCGCGTAATTCTACTAACAAGGCCAAGCGATTATTGCGCAGCGCTTGATCTTCTGCCATGACCATGGTTGTCTCAAAAAAAGCATCGATAGTCGGTTGCAATGCGGCCAATACCGATAAAGCCTGTTCGTATTTTTGCGCTTTATATAAAGGCAATACTTCTTGTTTCTTGGCCATTAAAGCTTGCCACAAGGCTTTTTCAGCGGGTTCCAATAACAACGTTTCTTGCACGCTCTGCCCTACTAAATTTACGGCTTCTTTTTCTAAAATACGGCTCACCCGTTTATTGGCCGCCGCTAGCGCGGCACTCTGAGGCAATTCGCAGAAGGCTTGCACTGCACGCAAACGCAATGCAAAATCATAAGGCTCTACGGGACGTTTTGCCAGTACGGCCATAAATATTTCTGCAGCAATACCTTGTTCTATGTACTGATGTTTTAAACGCTCCATCATGAAGTCAAATATGTGTTGCACCAAATGTGCATTTTTAGCTTTATCGCCATAAAATGTACAAGCGTTTTGTAACAATTGCCATAAATCCAGCGACCATTGTCTATCGATAATAATCTTTAACACCCCTAGGGCTAAACGCCGCAAGGCATAAGGATCTTTATCGCCCTTAGGGATTTCCCCCACGGCAAAAATACCGACTAAGGTATCTATTTTATCGGCTATGGCGACCACGGCACCTAGAGGCGATTGTGGCAACTCGTCTAGCGCAAAACGCGGTTGATAATGCTCCGCTATCGCTTTTGCCACGGCAGGAACTTCGCGGCTGTGTGCAGCGTAATGGCCACCCATAATGCCTTGCAATTCGGGAAATTCACCCACCATATCCGACACCAAGTCGGCTTTACACAATAAGCCCGCTCTATACGCGTCTTCGCCATTTAACCTTAACGGCAACGCTATCGTTTTGGCTAAATCAGCAATACGCAAAGATCGATCTTGCAGAGTTCCTAAATGGGCATGAAAAATAATTTCATCGAGTTTTTTCGCCATAAAGGCCAAGCTATGCTTGCGATCGCTGTCGAAAAAGAATTGAGCATCGGCTAGACGCGCATTCATCACGCGTTCATTGCCGTGCACCACTACACTGGGATCGCGACTGTCTATGTTGCTCACCCCTATAAAATAAGGCAGCAACTGTTGTTGTTTATCGTGCACACAAAAGGCTTTTTGATGTTGTTGCATGGCTAGAATCAATGCCTCGTGCGGCACCGTCAAGAAATGCTTATCGAATTGACCTAAAAAAGCCACTGGCCATTCTACAATCGCTGTGACTTCATTTAAAAGATCTTCATTGAGTGTCGCTTCTCCTTTAACCGCGGCTACGACATCCTTCAAGTCACGCACGATCAACGCTCGTCGCTTTTCAGCATCCGCTACCACATGGGCCTTTTGCAAAGTGCTTTCATAGTGTTTAGGCTCATCTAAACTAATCGCTTGCGGGTGATGAAAACGATGGCCATAGGTCAGACGATCGCTATTTTGTCCCAATAGTGTAGCGGGAATGACTTCCTTACCCAACAATAAGACTATCCAATGCACGGGTCTCGCAAAGCTAATTTCCGAATCACCCCAGCGCATGGCTTTGGCTATAGGCAAGGCAACAATCACTTGCTCACACAATGCGGGCAATAGTTTAGCCGTCATTTGCCCGGGCATTTCGCTGCAATAATACAAGCAGTCGCCTTTATCGCTGGCTATGCGGTCTAAACTGGCAAACTCAACGCCACACGATTTAGCAAAACCCAAGCCTGCAGGCGTAGGTTTGCCTTTAGCATCTATGGCCAAGCTTAATAAAGGCCCTTTACGCTCCACCTTTTGTTTAGCACTTTGTTTTTGCAGTTTTTCAATCCATACGGCTAGACGACGCGGCGTAACATAAGCGTGTATGGCACCATGTGCTAAACCGCAAGCAACTAAAGCGTTCTCAAAACCCTTGGCAAGGGCGTTGATCAAGACGGCTTGCGCGCGTGCAGGCAGCTCTTCACAGCCAATTTCTAATAAAAAATCATCACTGTTTAACATGTTGCTGTCCCTTGCGCTGTTTCTGTAATAGAGGAAATCCTAGGTCTTTGCGTGCTTCATAATACTCTTTAGCAATTTTTACGCTTAATCTTTGCAAACGAAAAATATAACGCTGTCGCTCCGTAACCGAAATGGCGTGCCGTGCATCCAATAAATTAAATACATGCGACGCTTTTATCGCCATTTCATAGGCTGGCGATACTAAAGATAGCTGTTGCAAACGCACTGCTTCTGCCTCGTAATATTCAAATTGCTTGAATAAGGCATCTACATCGGCGCACTCGAAATTGTAACGCGACATTTCTTCTTCGTTTTGCAGAAAAATATCACCATAATAGATGGGGCCAGAGGGTCCTTCATGCCATAAGATATCAAAAATGCTGTTCACGCCTTGTAAGTACATGGCCAAACGCTCTAAACCATAGGTCAACTCACCCGTAACCGGACTGCAATCTAAGCCGCCGGTTTGTTGAAAATAGGTAAATTGGCTGACTTCCATACCATCTTGCCACACTTCCCAGCCCAACCCCCAGGCACCCAAAGTAGGTGAAGCCCAATTGTCTTCCACAAAGCGAATGTCGTGTACTAGAGGATCAATGCCTAAGGCGCACAATGAGTCTAGGTACAGCTCTTGAATATTCAGGGGTGAGGGTTTTAGAATGACTTGTAGTTGATAATAGTGTTGTATCCGATTCGGATTTTGGCCATAACGACCATCGGTGGGTCGTCTGCAAGGTTGCACATAGACTGCGGCCCAAGGCTCAGGGCCTATGGACTTTAAAAAGGTCTGTGGATGGAAAGTCCCTGCTCCTACCTCCATATCCAATGGCTGCAATACCAAACAGCCTTGCTCTTGCCAAAACTGTTGTAATTTTTGAATAATGGCCTGGAAACTGAGTCGCTGCTCCGTCATTCGTTCGCTACACCCAACTTCGCTAGTTTGAGGGAAAATTGTTGTAGAGTCTGGATACCCGCTTTTTCAGCATCGATACACCATTGCTTTAATTGTTGTACCAATTCTGCATTGTTGCTTACGGCTTTAGTCCAAATGCTTTGTAAACGCAGCTTGTACTGATAAACCAGATCCAATTCACTGCAAGTGGCTAACAAAGCCTGCATGCTTTTACGACTGTTAGCGTCGATGCTGCGATCGTCGTTACGGTTTAACCAGATCTGCGCTTGACGCCACAACTTACGGTGTTGTTTATCTTTGTTCATTTGTTTTTTGAGTATAGGCTGTATCACCGTTTCACCATATTGTTTTAACAACTGAAAACGGTGTGTGACCAATGCCTTTATAGTCAAAACATCAATGTCTTTTTGCTGGCTAACCCATTCCACTTTAGGAATCACGCGCTTAGGTTTTGCCAAACCCAACAGTTGCAAGATGCGGATGTACATCCAACCTATATCAAATTCAAACCGTCGCAAGGATAACTTAGCGGAAGCGGCAAACGCATGGTGGTTATTATGTAGCTCTTCGCCACCGGCCAATATGCCCCAGGGAAAGATGTTGGTCGCTGCATCGGGTGTTTCAAAATTACGGTAACCGAAATAATGGCCTACGCCATTGATAAGCCCCGCGGCCAATCCAGGCATCGCCATCATTTGCACGGCCCAAACGGTTATGCCTGGCACACCAAACAAAACCAAATCGAGCACAAACAAGATACCTATGCCTAAACTGCTGTGCGGCGTGTAAATATGGCGTTCTATCCAATCGTCGGGCGTGCCTTGACCGTAGCGCTCTAATGTTTCTGGTTTGTTGCCTTCGATGCGGTATAATTCATAGCCCTGAGTCAGCACTTTCTTCAAGCCATAAATTTGCGGACTGTGTGGATCTTCTGCGGTTTCACACGTTGCATGATGTTTACGATGTATCGCTACCCATTCCTTGGTAATTGCTGCTGTAGCGAGCCACAACCAGAAACGAAAGAAATGTGCTGCGATGGGGTGTAAATCGAGTGCGCGGTGCGCGGAGGCGCGGTGTAGATAAATGGTGATGGAAATAACGGTAATGTGGATTAACACCAGGGTGACCACGATGTACTGCCACAGGGACAAATTCAACAATCCGTAAAAATAGGTCATAGCTTAGCTTCCTCTCTGTTTTTCGCGAATCTCATCCAATGTTTTGCAATCGATGCACAGAGTTGCTGCGGGCCTAGCCTCTAAGCGCCGAATGCCGATCTCCTCACCACAGCTTTCACAATAGCCATATTCGCCATCTTCTAAACGCTGTAATGCTTCTTCCGTTTTACGCAACAATTTGCCTTCACGATCACTAGCACGCAACATCAAGGCAACGATTTCCTCATGTGTGGCTTGATCGGCGGGATCCGCCAATTCTCTTTCACCACCTCGCAGCTGTTCAACGGTGGCATCGCTGCCTTCCATCAATTGCTGTTTAATCGCCTCTAATATAACACGAAAATGCTGTTGTTGCCCTTCGCTCATGTATTTTTCACTTTTTTTAGCCTGATACGGGGCTATGCCGGGTAAACCGACTACACTGGTGGCAGCGGCTGCTTCTTGTGCCAACTTCTTGGACATGATTGACTCCTAATTAAAGACCTTGCTCAACCTAAATTGAGCAAAAAATAGTCACTATTGCTAATCGGTAAGCATAGCAGGTCTAGATAGTTTGTACCAGCCTTTTTTTGTGCTTTTATTAACCTTTTCACGGTATTAACATTGCATTAACATTTGAAATAGTCTTAAATATGAACGCAGTAGCTTTTTTTAAGCCTGAGTACCCCTCAGCGCGCTATTTTTGCTAGCCCCCCCTTGACTCCAAGCCCAAGTCAAGGTCTAATATGGCCCTTACCGCATTTATGGCCAGATAGCTCAGTCGGTAGAGCAGAGGACTGAAAATCCTTGTGTCGCAGGTTCGATTCCCGCTCTGGCCACCATATAAATCAATGAGTTACGTTAATTTTTAGATATGGTTTATTTGCCGGTGCTAGGCGGGTGCTATAATAGGCAGGGAAACAGCTCCTAAATTTGGTAATCAACATATACAATTTAACAAAAGGCTATATGCTCAATTATTTACAATATAAAAAAGGCCTCAAAAAAACCTTACAATTCGAAGTTTTGCTAAAAGAATTTTGTACCTTAGAAGATGAAGAACGTAAACATTCATCTTGGACTTTAGGAGTGAATCATACGGAAGAACAGCTCCTGCTTCAAAAAAGATGCGTAAAAAAATACCCGGAAAAATATTTAGATTTACGTAAAAAGATAACTCAAGAAATGCTTACTATACGACAAATTGCGTGGTTAGTTGGCATTGGGACTGTTAGACAATCTTGCCCTCCTCCAAGCCCTGGCGGACCAATTATCCCCGTAGATATTTTTGAAAGTATTTTAGAAGATCATGGATATAGCCCAACCGGAAACATTACACGTTTCGATTATATTAATAAGCTGATTGGAAAATTAACAAAAGCCAAATCAGATGCATTCAAACAAATTTTTAATCCTCTTTCGTGGCTATCATTTATTTTAAAAATACCATTTCTCATCCTTAAACAAACAGGATTTAACGTCGACAAAATAGAAGATGCGTTGTGGGGGAAATTATTTAAATTGGTGTTCCTGTTGTTCCTTGTTTATGGTCTTTTGAAATTAGGATTTTCTCATGATCAAATACTTTAAAATTTTTCTCAATTTCAGAGAAACCGTTTCTTCACAAGAGTTAAACAATGGATAAATTTTGGTGGGTATTAAATGTTGTTTGCTTAGATTTTGTAACTTTTTTTATAAACTATTGGACAGACATTATTGTCAATACTATTGGTGGAGCTATTGGCGGGTTCATCGTATATCGATATGTTATGCGAAAAGAAAATGCCAGGGAAGCTAGAACACAACAGCAGGAACAAAATAAAAACCACCAAGAAAAAAAAGAAAATTGCACATCAGCATTATTAAGCACTCAGATGACTATTTTGCTACAAATGGTGGCGTCTAAAAAGTTAAAAGTATTTGTCGATAAAACTTTAGCTTTTACTTGGGCTGGAACCACATTAGAAGGGCTATTTAAAAACTATCACTCTCAAGCAGCAATAGCTATATTCTTAAGAGCGCATGTAAGCAGTACTCCGCATCTGTTTGCAGACTTGATGCCATTAACAAATTATATAGAAGTATCTCCCATAGCAAACAATATCATCAAGCTACCTTATGAAATATTTGAAATATTAAACATACCATTAAAAAAAGAGTCTAGTGAAACAGGGTTTGCTCAATATTTTCAAGAATTGGCTCTTTGTAATGAACGGTATGATGGATTAATAGCCACAATAACACAAGCTAATAGAAAAAGAGATTCAATCATGAACAGTCTTATTTTTAATGGTAAAATTAGAATAGATTCTACAATGAGCACTTTAGACGAAAAAACTCTCGATGATTATCTTGGAATAATTGCAGGGATATTTATTTCAGCTCGTTCGTAAGCGGTAAATAATCCCCCTGGTTGACAGGAGCTACTTAATCAAGGCTGGATCGATGTTGAAAGGCAGCAATGTCTCAAGCTGTTCGATGGTGGTGCATTCCTG
>VFJT01000209.1 GCA_009885935.1 Gammaproteobacteria bacterium | reverse complement strand
TGCATGAAAAAACACAGCTGCCGTTGGCTGCAACCCAAATGAGCCTGGCCCTATTGGCCATGCTAGCGTGGCGAATGGCGCAGCGGGCTGAGAGGTGTGCAAAATAGCTGTTGCAGTGGTGAAATTGCAATAACAGCGAAGAAGTTACTCGGCAAACCGCTGCAACACCTCAGGATACAGCGCTTTCTCCAGCTCTTTAACGCGTCGTTGCAAACTTTCAGTTGTGTCTTCAGGCAAAACAATTAATTCTCTTTGTGCGATAATAGGGCCGGAATCTAAACCCGCATCTACATAATGCACTGTAGTACCATGTATCTTTTCACCCGCAGCTAAAACGCGTTCATGCGTATGCAAGCCTGGATATTTGGGTAATAACGAAGGATGAATATTTAGGATGCGCTTAGGAAAAGCGTGTATAATGTCGGCGGCTAAGATACGCATAAAGCCGGATAAAACTATAAAGTCCGGGTTTAAAATTATTAAAGCTTTTTTCAATGCAACTTGAAAATCATTTTTATTGCTATATTCTTTGGCATTGATGATGTCTGTACTGAGCTTGTGTAAGCGCGCGCGGGTTAAACCATAAGCCACCGGATTATCGCTGATAACCATTAGAATACGTGCGTTTAAACGCTGCTCTTCAATAGCGGTGACTATGGCTTCAAAGATACTGCCATCGCCCGATAATAATACCACTAAGCGCAGTGGCTTTTTCATGAAAAAATAACCTTAGGCGCAGCATTCTCCTCGGCAGAAATAATCTCGCCCAAGCGATAAGCGCTTTCACCCAATTCTTTAAATAATTGTAAGGCTTTGTCGGCCTCATGCTGCGCTACTATGACCACATAGCCTATACCACAATTAAAAGTACGCAACATTTCTTGTCTTTCTACATTTCCTTGTTGTTGCAGCCAAGTAAAAATCGCTGGCCAAGTCCAACTATCATTATTAATCTTTGCGTTGACCCCTTGTGGCAAAACGCGTGGAATGTTTTCGAGTAAACCGCCGCCGGTGATATGCGCCATGGCTTTGATGTTGAGTTTTTCTAAAGCTTTTAAAATAGGCGTTACGTAAATACGCGTAGGGGTTAGCAGACAATCACCTAAGGTACTATTCATAAAAGAGGTATTGAGCGAGCTTTTGCTGACTTCGATAATTTTACGCACTAAGGAAAAACCATTAGAATGCACCCCATCGGAGGCAAGACCGATGATCACATCGCCTATGCTTACATTGCGTTCTTGCATCATGCGTTCACGCTCGACTATGCCTACACAAAAGCCCGCTAAGTCATAATCTTCACCTTGATATACACCCGGCATTTCAGCGGTCTCGCCACCGAGGAGGGCGGCTCCTGATATTTTACACCCTTTCGCTATACCGCTAATGATGTCATAGCCTTGCTCAACCCGCAGATGGCCTGTGGCAAAATAATCCAGAAAAAACAAAGGCTTAGCGCCGGCGACAATGATGTCGTTGACACACATGGCGACCAAATCAATGCCTATGGTATCAAAGCGTTGTAATTCGTTGGACAAACACAATTTACTGCCTACGCCATCGGTGGTAGACACTAAAACAGGGTGTTTATAGTGTTGTAAATCTAGGGCAAATAAGCCGCCGAAACCACCCAAGCCGCCCAATACGCCCGGAATGTGCGTACTTTTGGCCAGGGGTTTGATGCGATTGACTAATTCATTGCCCGCATCGATGTTAACGCCAGCGGCTTTGTAATCTAAAGGGGTAGTTTGATTCGGCATGATGTTTGCTCTTAATGCTATTTTCCCGTTACTTTAGCATAAATAGGGTTGATTACGCCAATGGGTAAATATTCCGCCGAAGTCGCTATCATGGGCCGCGTTTCTGTCTATCTTGAGGGGGATTGCAAACATAATAGTGAATGGATACAATGGCGCATATTTTGAAATTCGTTGTGGTTGCCACAGAATTTTTCAATGAGGTTTCGTGTTATTTAATAATAATGAGGGTACCCCAATGTCTTCTAGCTCCAGTTCTGTCTATTCTCAACAGTCTTCATCTTCATCGAGTAATTCATTTTCTTCTGAAAAAATTAAAGAACTCATGGAATTGCAAATGCAACGAGATTTTCTTGAACAGCATGCAAAATGTATGGGCAAAGAAACAAGCAGAGCACTGCCCAGTATTCTGGACGCTTCATTAGAACTTGGAGACAGAACTTCAGAGGAAAATTATCAACGGCATAAGTCCTTTCTTGAAGAACAGATCGAGGCATATAGAAGCTACATAGAAACATCTTCATATAACAAGTTCTATAAGCAAGGGGTGTTATTGAATAAAACGGGTTCAGAGGAGGCCGGGATTTCAAGAAATTTAGGTCAGCATTTTGCACAACTGCAAGACAGTCCCGATAAAGCAGAGCCTTTTGTGGAATTAAGTTTTAACGGCGGCCTATGTTTTTATTGGAAAAGTCCGGAGCAAGCGGCGCAATTTCAAAACGTTTTGGCTGCACATCAAATATCGGCCATAGCAACAACAGAACACTTACCGGGTCATGAAGGTCAACATCTAGAATATAAAACAGAGCAAACCACCGTTGTTAAGGTGCCGCATCGGTGTATTGAATTGTTATTGGCTTTAGCACAGTATCATCCTTATTGTTATGAAAAAGTAATAACCGATCTATACCAGAATAAAATAGATAGAACCGATGCCATCTTGAAAGAAGCGCATGAAGTAGTAGCGGATACTACGGGCACGCAAGAATCTTCTGTTGCTGTTGCACAACTGGATCGTCTGTCATTAAACGAAGAAACAGACTTGATTGCCATAGAAATAGAGTCTCGTGAACCGACTATGGTTGAAAAACGCACCCCACACCTGGTTTTGGTGCTGGATGACAGCGGTTCTATGGATGGCCAGAAGATTGACGCTTTGAACAATGCTTTGAGAGAATTAATCAATTCATTGGATGATAATATCTTGCTATCCATTCAACCTCTGAATCGCCCCACAATGGCACACCGAATGCCTGCTGGGCAATTAAAAAAAGACGACATTAAAATTAAGGTAATCGGTAGCACCCCCCTATTAGAGGCCATCGCTAGCTCGGCCGCGCATTTTAGAGAGCATCCATTGGATTTGGTTATTCCTCAAGCAGAGTTTAATTCTACTACCATGGTGATTTTGACAGACGGGCAGCCAAACGGAGGTCCTGCCGATACTGTGGATAAACTCATAACGGGCTTGCGGGAGAGCAAAGGTTTATCCGACTTAAAGGCTCTTAAAGTCAGAGAAAGTTTCCAGGCAATTAACGTATCCTTTGGTTCAGAAGCGGTGCCCTGTACGCAATTGCCGGTGGTGCTCGGTTTTTCTATAGGCACCGATGGCGACACGCAGTTTATGCAAGATTTGGCCACGAAATTTTCAACGCCCCAGGGATTTATCCGTACCGAACTCGAACACATTGGGCCTGATATGGAGCAGGCTGTGCGTCTGGTTCAACGGATGCAAGGCCGGCATGAAAAAGCTTTTGTGGGAATAAGCTATCTGGATGCAGATGGGCAACCCAAGGCGGGCGGCCAGCAATTACGCAATTTATTTTACGGATATAAGAGACGCGTATTTTTTACAGTGCCTAAAAACAGTGTTGTAACAGCCGCCTTAATTCATGAAGCTAATGTTACAGCAGGGCTCTCCTGCGCTTCTTTTCCTACACAGAATGCGGCATTGATAACGGAGTACGTTCGTAACGAATTTGAAGAGCTTAAAGCAGGGTATGCGAAAGAGGCGCTCCCATTAAGGGGGGTTGTGGCTAGGCCAGATTTTGACGAAGCTCAGGTTATCCTGATGCTAGGGATTGAAACAAAGACTGAAACAGTAGAAAAAAAGATTCAGGGGCGTTCTGGACTCATAACAACAGTTGAAGAGCGGCAGGTCATCAAAGAACAAGCGGATTATGGCAATGATGAGACTGCTTGGGCAGAGCAAAAAGCGAAATTGCTGCAATTAGAAGAAATAGAAAACAAAGCAATAGAAGATTTTAAGAAAGAAAATGCTAAGACGCCATTACAAAAATTAAAAGATGAAACTATTTCTCGAGTGGATGCCTTGATTGCCTATTTTCCTAATGATGGCCCCTTAAAAGCAGAAATGGAGCTTTATAGGAATACCGAGTTGTCAGAAGAAGATTCGCAGCAATATGCCCGGTCTGGACATTTATCCGTTACGTCACCATCTGCTAGGCTTGCTGTAGCTAATTTTTCTCAACAACGCTACATTGGTACGCCGATGGAGGGTAATGCAGTTGTTTTATCTCCGAATCTTGGACCCGTTCTAGATGCGATAGGAAAAGCGGATATGAACGCTTTGAAGGACGCTTTGGCTGAGACTCCAGCATTGATCAATGCTGTGGGTGAAGTAGCCGGTAGCCCACTACATGCGGTTTTATATCGTATGACGCAAAAAGGTGACGGTCAACTTCAAGCATTAACAGAAATGGCGCACTTTTTAATAAATGAACCCAATATTAATCTATGCCTACAAAATGTGGGTGGTAGTACTACGGCGCACAACGCGGCTTGGTGGGGATTCTCGGATATATTGCTAGAGATTATTGAAAAAGCCAAAGAGCGCGGTCAACTAGATGCCTTACTTCATGTTCGTAATCATCAACAGGTAGGAGGAACCACTCTGGGGGAAAGTCTGATGGATAATGTACGATTGAGCCAAAGCCTACAGGATTCTCAAAAACAAGACCTTCTAAAAGCATTAACTTTAAATACAGCCGCCTGTAATGGGCATGCTGATCCTGATTGGAATACGCCTTTAATGGGGATGTTGGGTGAGTTGCGTGGGAGTAAGGGTTTAGTAAGAGAAGAAAAGCGCAAGGCCATTCTTGAGTATATTGAAGCGAATAAAGCTGACTTGCGTTTTCAGGAAGCTAGTTTTCATGGGAATACGGCTTTGCATTTCGCCTTTTGGAACCAAGAATACACCATCGGTTTAGCTATCCTAAAGGCCGCAAAAGCACAAGGTACCAACGCACTACAGGATGTTTTAGCGGCCCGTAATATTGTGGGTGTAGGGCCGAGTGGTGGCGGAGAAGTGCCACATATGAATCTCGTTGCCAAAATGCACTTGCTTCAAAAAGAAGAAACCTTAGCGGCTGTTTTTGAGGTGTTTAACCTTTTTGAACCATTTAAAATTCAGTTTGATACCGGCGATGGCCAAAAGCGGTCTATTCAGGAGATTTTAAATCAGGGAGATCCGATTGGCGGTTGTATTCAGATACTCAAGTTGATGTTAGAAGAGGATAAGTACCTTGTATTGAGCGCAGAGATACAAAAATGGATAGCACAATTAGAAGCACTGCAGTGCTTCATGGAAGTGCAAGCTTTTATCGCGATGCATCTGAACGATAAGGGGAAGGCGGAACTAGGGCATTTGTATACGGTGTATCAAAAGCAAATAGAAGGCTATTGCGCGCTTAACTTTTTAATACAAACACCTTTG
>VFJT01000052.1 GCA_009885935.1 Gammaproteobacteria bacterium | reverse complement strand
ATTTAAAACGCATTTCTTTGCTGTATGCCGGACAATTTATCTTCGAACAATTGTCTTTGCAATTGCCTGCGGCAAAATGCAGCTGTTTATTGGGCCCCAGTGGTGTGGGTAAATCCAGCTTACTGCAATTGATCGCCGGCATTTTGCCCTTAGCCGCTGGCGAGGGTGAAATCAGTGCCACAGACGGCGCACCGTTGCTAGGGCGCGTGGCCTATATGGCGCAAACCGATTTATTAATGCCGTGGGCATCGGTATTAGACAATGTAGTATTGGGTGAAAAATTAAGGCATTGTCGTTGGCGTGTTTCTAAAGACAATAAAGATCGAGCACGGTATCATTTACAACAAGTAGGTTTGCTGGATCGTGCGGATGATAAACCGCATAGCTTGTCACAAGGCATGCGTCAGCGCGTGGCTTTAGCGCGCACTTTATTTGAAGATAAGTCTGTTGTTTTAATGGATGAACCTTTTAGTGCTTTAGATGTAGTGCGTAAATTAGAATTACAAGCATTGGCCGTCGAAGTGTTACAAGGGCGCACGGTGTTTTGGGTTACACACGATCCCTTAGAAGCGCTGCGTGTAGGAGAAGCGATTTTTGTATTAACGGGGCAACCGGCAGGTATCCATTATCAAGTTGAACCTAAAGAAAGCGTGCCGCGCGATGTGCGACAAAGTAATATCATCGCTTTAGAAGCTGAACTTATTGCGGCGCTTTGTCAACGCACAAGTGAGGATCATGCGTAATGTTAAAACGCAGCTTGATTTCTGTAGTGAGTTTAATACTGCTGTGGCAGGGCTTAGTGTGGTTGTATCATTTACCGCCGTATATTTTACCCAGCCCGTGGCAGGTGTTCCTGGTGTGGTGGCACGGTTGGCCTATCTTATTGCAACAAAGTATACCGACCTTATGGGAAACGATCGCCTCTTTTATCTTGGCAGCAGTCGTAGGCAGTGTAACGGCTTTGATTTTGGCATATTTTACGTGGGCGCGATCGTGGTTATTTCCGTGGGTATTGGTGAGTCAAGCCTTACCTACCTTTGCCTTAGCACCATTGTTGGTGGTATGGCTGGGTTATGGCATGAGTTCTAAAATTGTCACCGCATTGATCATGATGTTTTTTCCCATTACCTCCGCATTTTACGATGGCTTAAGGCGTACTAAACCCGAATGGCTAGATTTAGCAAAGACAATGAATGCTAAAAAAACAGCGGTGTTGTGGTTTATTTGTTTTCCTGCAGCTTTACCGAATCTGGCGTCTGGATTGCGAGTTGCTGCCGTGTTAGCGCCTATGGGTGCGGTGGTGGGGGAATGGGTAGGCTCTAGTCACGGCTTAGGCTATTTGATGTTAAACGCCAATGCACGTATGCAGATCGATTGGATGTTTGCCGCAGTGATGGCGATTACTCTGTGGACTTTGTTATTATACGCTTTAGTCGATAGACTTTTAAAAAAATTAATTACCTGGCATTAGGAACAATATGAAAAAAATACACGGCTATTTTCGTAGGGGCAGACCCCCGTGTCTGCCCTGGTTAGGGCGGGCACAGGGGCCCGCCCCTACGAAGATATTGAGCGCAATGGCAGTATCCAAAGAGAGAGTAGCTGTGAAAATAATTTTATTATTGAGTATAGTGTTGTTGTGGGCTTGTAGCCTCAAT
>VFJT01000189.1 GCA_009885935.1 Gammaproteobacteria bacterium | reverse complement strand
GTGATGTGTGATGAGCAAGGGTTTTATAGAAATTTAGATCCAGGAATAGGCTACTATTTGAGCCACTTTTAACCCTGTAAGTAGCGTTTGATTGTCTGTAAGGGTATATCGTCCAATTGTCGATGAAGTACCGTCCAGTTGTAGATAAAGCACCGTCTGATTAACAATTAAAAGTAAAAATACTGTTATTTATCAACGGCATAATTAAATTTATTTGCGGTATGGTTTTTAGAGAGAGAGCCTGGATTTATAGCCATATAGCTTTATAGTCGCATGAGATGATAGGAGGGTTTAAGGCTTGTGCTATACCCGAAATGTATGTATTATAGTAACTATAGTAAGCCCCGTTGTAGTTTATCTTTTCAAGTTATTTTTAATGGCCCCCCCCTATGAACTAGATTCCGATAGCAAGGAAATAGCAGTACCCGTCATTGCGAGCTTGCGAAGCAATCCAGGAGATCTTAGGTAATGAAAATGAACGTCATGTACAATGAGACTAATAAGGCAATGCGGTGCCTATAGAAATGAGCACTTGAATTCCTGGATTGCTTCGCATTCGCTCGCAATGACAGTGTTGAGCGATTCAATACATCTATAGTTTACCTAAAAAATCATGTATACAAATTTCTATAGCCGTTAAAAAATCATCCTCAGTAGGATCAAAACATTGCACCTCCGGCCATTGTCTAAGCCAGGTTAATTGTCTTTTAGCCAATTGTCTAGTCGCGGCGATGGCTTTGTCGCGCATCGTAGCGTAATCATAATCGCCATCCAAATACTGCCACACCTGTCTATAACCCACGGCGCGCATCGCCGGTAAGGCGGCGTGTAATTCAGGCCGTTTTTTTAAGGCAGTAACTTCATCTATAAAGCCTGCTTGCAGCATGGCATCAAAACGTTCTGCAATGCGAAGGTGCAAAACAGCGCGATCTTGCGGCACTATAGCAATCGTTAACACGCGATGCGATTGTTGTATCAAGCCTTGTTTAGGAGCGTTAAATAAATCACTCTGTGTTTGTCCCGCTAAATAATAAATTTCTAAAGCGCGTTGTAATCGCTGTGGATCATTGACGTGAATACGGGCAGCGGCTCTGGGGTCGACTTGTTTTAAACGCTCATGTAAGGTTGCCCAGCCGTATTTTTCTGCATCTTTTGTAATGGCCGCGCGTATTTCTGTAGAGGCGGTGGGTAGGGCGGATAAACCATAGAGTAGAGTTTTTAAGTACAGCATAGTGCCACCGACTAGAAAAGGAATATGCTGCCGTTGTTCGATATCTGCAATTGCTTTTTCAGCCTCCTTACAAAATTGACCCGCTGAAAATGGAATGTCTGGATCTAGAATATCGATTAAATGATGTGGCACGATTTTTAATTCTGCAGGCGTAGGTTTTGCTGTACCAATGTTTAAATGACGATAAATAAGAGTGGAATCCGCATTGATAATTTCGCCCTTAAATTGCGTGCACAGAGTTAAAGCCAAAGCGGATTTTCCGCTAGCAGTGGGGCCGGTGATGACGATAAGCGGTTGTAGTTGTGTCATGCTTTTCTTCAAAAATATTGAGTGTGTCGTAAGGGTTGTTTTTTTATACAACAAAAATTGTAACTACTTACTCTCTGTGGCTCCGTCATTGCGAGCGAATGCGAAGCAATCCAGGAGTTCAAGTGCTCATTTCTATAAGCGCCGCGTTGCTTCATTAGTTCTGTCGTAAGTGACGTTCCTTTTCATTGTGCAACATTTTCCTGGATTGCTTCGCATTCGCTCGCAATGACGGGTACTGGTATTTCCTTGCTATCGGAATCTACTTCATAGGGTGCGAGTAGTTACCCCAAAATTTAAACAAGGCTTGCAACACGTCGAAAAAAAGTTATAATCGCGCTAACCGTTAGAGTATACGATATTTTTTAGCATAACTACAACCCTATTATCAACAGGGTTTATGGTGTACCCAGCGGCAGAGAACATTCTGCTGAGGAAAAAGAAAATCATATTGCCAAACAAGCTCAAAATGAATGCTAATAATTCAAAACGCTTTTAAGTTTATTGAGTGCCCTGTCTCTTGCTGTTTTATCCATCTTCTGTATGTTAAATATTTTCCAGCGAATACCCGGTAACTCGAATAACCCGGGCATAGGCATAAGCTCCCATTGTGGCTCACCTGATTTTATAGAGATTAAAAAAGCCCGTTCATTTGGCGTCAATGACCCATGAATGGTATCTATTAGTTTCTTACGTGTTTGACATAAATCAACATAGTCAAAACCAACC
>VFJT01000214.1 GCA_009885935.1 Gammaproteobacteria bacterium | reverse complement strand
GTTGGATAGGAAATGTGACGTATCGTATGGGCGATGTGGATAAACGGTTTATAAAAGACAATCCATTTGGTCTTTATGTATCACAATTGTCTTGGTCGCAAAATAAAGTGTAAGTTAAAAGTTGAATCAACGAGGAAATAAAAGTATGTTGCAATCGAATAATCCCTTAAACCATTATAGTGCCGCAGTAAATAAAGTGTTATTTGGCATAACAGTCTCTACAGCGCTTATCTTTATGATGGGTTGTCAGCCTCAAGAGCCCACGGCTCCCTATGTGAATGCCATACCTTTAGTACAACAAAGTAGGGTAGTGGAAATAGACAGCACCCAAAAGAATTTTGAATTACTGTATGGCAACGATCCAGCTTTGGAAAGTGCATTTAAACAATATACGCGTACCGGAAAAGCACCCAATGTGATTACGGATGGTTTTATACGTTTTGCCTATAATCCAGGACAGATGCCCATTATTAAAACGGTGCCTTTTCAAGAAACGGTCATATCCTTGGAGCCCGGAGAGCGCTTTACCAATATTTCTTCCGGCGATCCGGGTCGCTGGTCGTATTCTATGGCGGTTTCTGGCGCAGGGGTTCGTCAGCAGCAAAATATCTTGGTTAAACCAACGGCTGCAAACCTAAGTACCAATATGGTCGTGACCACCGATAGGCGCATTTATAACTTACGTTTATTGTCTGGTACGGAGCTTTCCTTACCCACACGTACCGTGAGTTTTTGGTATCCCGATGAGATGGTAGGAGCCCTCAATAGTCAAATCAAAAGTGAGGATAGCCATGCAGCCGATTTAGTCTCGCACGTGGATTTATCGAAAGTAGACTTTAAATACCAAATTAGATCCAAGGGGTTTAATAGTCGTTATTCCTGGCAACCGACTCGCGTCTTTGATGATGGTACACACACTTACATTCAATTTCCAGAGGGCATAAAAAGCCAAGATATGCCCGCTTTATTTATCAGCAGTAAAGATGGTAATGGTCAAGAGTTGGTAAATTATCGCGCGAAAGCCCCTTATTTTGTAGTAGATAGGTTATTTGATAATGCGGTGCTGGTAAAAGGTGTGGGCAGTCATGCACAAATCGTTAGTATTGTTCATATATCTTAAATCATAGGGTAAAAAAAGAGATGAAATTAAATATGAAACTTTATCCTAAAGCGATAGTGCTACGAAAGTGGATGGTGGTAGGGGCTGCTATCGTTATGGGCGCTATGATATTGACCTTTATGTACAATTTATCGCATCAAAACAAAAAGAAAAAAGAAGATAAGGTCTCGGCCATGCAAAATAACACGGGGCAAAGAACCTTGGCGAGCGTTGAGGACATGGGCTGGATTGGGAAGGGGAGCATTCCAAAACAAAGCGCTCCTGTGCTGCCAATCAGTGATAACAAGCCTAATGCCAGTGGTGCAGAGATACCGCCTTTAACACGCAGAGGTTTAGGAGACGACCCACTAGGGCCACCAGGTCAAAGTACCAATCCTTATCAAAATAGTTCTGATAAGACTCGTGATGATATGGCGCAAAAAAGCTTAGAAGATAAACAAAAAGCAATGATGATGCCGATTACCGCCAATCAATTAACAGCCTCTGCGAACGAGAATATGGGCTCTGCTGCAGCACTGGGCAATAAAGCGAATGCACAAAATGGTAATGCAGGCGTGTCTGCGGACGATGCCAATGGCCAGGCGCAAAAAGAAGCTTTCATCAACAAAGCTAAAGGCGATGAAGAAGATGTGTATTTAAATAAAAGCATGATAGCCCCTCGCAGCCCTTATGAATTGCAAGCGGGTGCTATTATTCCAGGGATATTAATCAGCGGTATTAATTCAGACTTGCCGGGGCAATTGACAGGCCAAATTCGACAAAATGTGTTTGATAGCATTACCGGCGACCATATACTCATTCCGCAAGGGGCTAAGGTGGTGGGTTTGTATGATTCGAAGGTAACTTATGGGCAGGAGCGCGTCTTAGTGGTATGGAAACGGATTATTTATCCTAATGGCCAAAGTATTGATTTATCGGGTATGCCGGGTGTGGACTTAAGTGGTTATGCTGGTTTTACCGACCAAGTAAACAATCATTTTGGCAAGATTTTTGGCTCGGTATTGTTGTTAAGCACGATGAGTGCAGGGGCGCAATTAAGCCAACCGAATAACAACAGCAACAATGATAATAGTTATCCGACTGTAGGCCAAACCATGGCGCAGAGTCTAGGAACCAATATTTCGGATTTTGGGACACAATTAGCGAACAAAAATTTAAGCATACAGCCTACTTTAGTCATACGTCCAGGCTATTTGTTTAACATATCGGTGACTAAAGACATTATTTTTCCAGGACCTTATGGTGAGGGTTAAGAAGATGTTCTTTAAAAAAAGAATACAGAGGTGTGAACCGAGAACAGGGCTCTTTTTCTATGCTGAGTTTTTTGGCGCCATACTGTTTGGTTTTCTTTTTTTGAAGGTGGCGCTTGCCGACGTGAGTACTAACACGGAGGGAACTATCGACGCCCATGCCGCGATTCAGATAAGTCCTATAAACGAAGCCTCTATGGCCGTGGTATTAACAGCGGATGATATTAAACCTGCAGTGGGTCAGGATGAAATATTGGATGATGCAAAAGAAGTGCCACAGGATAAACCTCAAAACGATAAAAAAGAGGATGTCAAATCAGATAAAGACGTCAATACAGATGAAAAAAATCATGATGAAAATGCAAACCAAAATAAAAACGAACAAAGCCATGCGATATCCATTCCAGTGTCGGCACAAGATGACTTTAGAGAAGCGCTACCCCAAGTTATCAGTCAAACCCAGCATATAGGCACACCCGAGCAGCCTACCATCGATGGTGGCTTAATCAGCGCCCCGGAATGGGTGGGTGTACTGTCAGCAACGGCCGAAAACATGATGTCTGACGGCTCTTTCAATGAGATGCAAACACTTATCTTCATGAAGCTAAATCAAGTGTATTTCCTATGGGAGGGATTAAAGCAATATGATTTAGAACCCTCTGATTTGGAAAGAGGATTATCACGCATTCAATTAACACATGAAAATTACAGCCATAAATTATGGATGAAATGCACGCAAATCCTAGCGTATTGGACAGCGCCGCGCGCACAACGCGCAAAACACCCATCGCATCGTCCACATACCGCGGTTAAAAAACATAAACCGCCTTCTCTTAGTCAGAAAGCAAAAGGGATCCGTTTAGCACAGTTATCAGAACAACCGGACTTTAGAGAGGGATATAATGGCAACGCCTAGCGCTAAAATAGAGCTTCAGCAAAGATTCTTGCCTTTATCGTTCGTAGGGATGACAGCGATATTGTTGATATTTCTTTATCCGCATGTGATGTTGTTATTAGCAGCCAATACTGTGAATAAAGCACATGTGTTATCTGTTTTAATCAACCAGCAATTTAAAATATTAGGCGTGAGCTTGTCTTTTGGTTGTCTTATATTTGTGAGTCTTAAAGCTCTGTTGGGCATTAAAGTGCGACGTGCAATTATTTACGAGCTGTGGTTCCTGTTGATGATAGCGGCTTTCCTTGCTTTTAATATCGATACTTATGCCATCTATAGCTTGTCGACAGAGGTAGGTTTTGCTTTTACTCTAGGCATTGAACGTTATTGGACACATACCGCCATTGGCTACGCGGCACTATGGTTTACTGCTTGGCTTTTAATAGGGATTGGGGTATTAACCGAAGGGCATCATAAACCATTATTTGGTTATGCCTTTGTGAAACAATGGGGCAGAGTCGCAATAGGGCTTATTCCATTCAGCGTTATTTTACCGCTGTTATTTTGCGCTAAAGCCCATCTTTTCTTAGTACAAGACACGGGTAGAGATTTTCTATTTACCCTACATGCGCTATGGGCTGTACAAAGCCTAATTTACATAGCGGTATTAATCGCTGGCCTAAAGCACAAAGAGTTTAATCGGGGGTTTGTAAGCAAACAGTTAAAAATAATGCTAACACTTTCGGGCCTTCTTTTCGCTGCAGAGCTGTTAGTTTTTCTAAAATTTACTTTAGTCTTAAGTAACGGCAATACTTGGCCGTATCACCAAATGCCCACGTGGCCGCAAAGACTGTATGAATTTGCAACCATTGCATGGCCAATCATAATCTTAATGTTTATTAGCTATAGTCTATGGCGATATCATCATGGTAAAAGCAAATTGGGTGAAGATGAAGCGAAGATAAGTCAAGATTTTGGCTCGGCGCGCTTTGCTAGCCGTGATGACTTAAAAAAATTAAATTTTTACGATGAGGCCATTGGACCACTTTTGGGACAAGATGAAGACGGGAACAATTTATATGCCCCGCTTACCAATAAACTGGTTATCTCGCCGCCAGGTGGGGGTAAAACCACGACGTCTAGTATTCCTCTGCTATTAAAACACGATGGCCCAGTATTCGTTTTTGATGTTAAAGGGGAGCTTTGGGCTGTTACTGCCGAACACCGACATAAGACCATGGGGCGTGAAGTTGTGACTATTGATCCTTTTAAAATCACCCAACAACGAAGTTTTGCTAGGGGTAAAAGTGGCGATTTGTTGAAAGAATATCATATCAACCCCTTTGAATGGTTGCCAAAGACGCCTCAGGCACTCGATCGCGTGATAAATTCTTTTGCTTCCTCCTTTTTAATTAACAGTGATAGGCACACGAGTCATTCTAGTCATTTTGACGAAAATGCTAAAATTTTAATTAGGGGATACATTGATTACTTGGTAAGAAGTGATATTGAAAATAAGAGCCTACCAGAATTATTTAGGCTTTTATCTAGCTCCTTTGAGGATAATAAAGAAACTACCAAGATGATGTTGGCAATAGGTGGGCGTGCAGCAGAAGCGGCTAAGCAGATAGGGCGTGTTGGCGCAAACGAACGAGGTAGCATTCTATCTACTACGTACAGGCAGCTAGACTGGTTGGGAGACAGCAATGTAAGCCATATTTTAAACAAGAGCAATTTTGAATTAAAAGATTATCTGAAGGGCAATATGGATATCTATGTCATCGTACCGGAAGACCAAATCAAAGAGCATGGACGATTGATGCGCATGATGATGGCATTACTAATGGGGCAAATTATACAGGCTGATCCAAGAGACTTACCTGACAAAAAAATAGTGTTTTTATTAGAAGAATTGGCGCAAATGGGCAATTACCCTGATGTAGAGCAATGTATAGAAGTGCTGCGCGCGCGTAATGTGGTGGTGTGGTCTGTATTTCAAACGCTCAGTCAAATAGAATTGTTTGAAAAGCCAGACTTATTCAAAAGTGCGTCACTAAAACAAATTTTTACGACGGATGATGTAAAAACCATGGAATGGGTACAAGCTTTGGCCGGCAAAAAAACCATCTTAACTAAAGGAAAATCGGAAGACAAGGGTAAAAGTCGCCAAAGTAGCCAATGGTTCGGCGGCTCTTCCTCAACGAGTCAGGGTGAGAGCATCCATGAAACAGGCGTTGATTTATTACCCTTAAATGAAATTCGGGAGATGGATAAAGACACACAGTTGGTTTTTTATACAGGTGCTCCGGTTATACGTTGTAAGAAGGCACGGTATTTTGAGGATGAAAAATTAAAGGCATTAGCATCTCTTAATCCATTGGCTTAATTGAAAATGCGGTTGTGAGTGAAATGAAAAGATTTTGTTTTAGTGTCTCTTGGAAAGGTTTTTATTTGAAGGAGGATTTTACCATGCTGATTTTAACCAGAAGAAAAGAAGAGTCAATCGTCATTGGTGATGAGGTATCTGTTCGGGTGCTAGAGGTGTGCGGGGGATGTGTAAAGTTGGGCATTTCAGCCCCAAAAGACATTGATGTTTATAGAGACGAGCTTTGTAGGCGAATCTACGGTAATAAAAGTAGCGATGAAAATGGCGTTGGCACAGAGGATGATTTTGAGTAAAGCGGCTATTTTTAGGTATTAAAAATACAGTCACGCGCGTAAAAATGAAAAGGTGCAAAGAACTATGAGAAAAAGCAAAATTGCCGATGAGAGCACTCACAAAAAAGAAAAGCGCAAAAGAGCCGGGTTTTTTAAACTTGCAACCTTGTTATCTCCTTTTTTGATATTAGGCTTTATTCCTGTGATAGGGCTGATTGTATCCATAATCGGATTTACAGTATTTGGCTTGGCCAGTCTTGCGCATTATGTTGTGTCACAAAAAAACAGCAAAGAAAAAGAGCCGCTTATTTCAGAGAAGAAAGCCTCTGATGAAGCCAGAGGTAAAGTCAGCACAAAAGACTGCGTCAAAACCTACGCCAAAGAAAGTGTGCTCAAAGAAGGCAGAGAAAATGGCGATGGAATGCAAGAAGAAAAAGGCGTACACTATGCCGACAGAAAAACGCAGGAAAGACAATCTGGCCGTAGAAACACTGAAGCTGGCAAGGATAAACCTTTTTCAGTGCGCCCCTGTCTTCAAGGTGGGGTTTGGTTAAAAGAAGATAGAAAGCGCAGAAAGCTAGGGTCTGAAAATGAAGAGTTGACGCTGTATGATCCTGCATCCGAAGCTCTGTCTGAATCAAGTGGAAATGAAGATTTTTATGACAGAAGCGAATATGACTTAAGTGGCTATGAATCATTTTCTGAAATAGACGATAGCAGCAATTCAGAAGAAGAAGCGGAAAGTGGCGGCCACATTCGAACGAGGCGGCTTAGAATGGGAGGAGGGATGTGATGGCAATGCTGAACAGCCTATGCTGTAAGAAACGATTTTTATTTTGAGTTAATTTATTAAGGCATAAGAATAGGGGGTACTGCAATGAGATTATTGTTGGCAATTTTTTTGCCTTTTACGGTGTTTTTTACTATCAACAGGCCGTTGGCCGGAGTTGTCTGTTTGCTTTTGCAACTAACGATTATAGGTTGGCTGCCTGCTGCTTTATGGGCGGTTTATGCTTTGTCCCAGTATAAGACGGATAAAAAGCTAAAAGCGCTGACAAAAAATATGAATCAAAACTCTGTTTAACCACATTAAATCTTTAATTAAACCCAAAAGGAGAAAACCTATGAGAATGAATATAAAAAAGACCTTAATGATAAGCGCCACCGT
This sequence comes from Gammaproteobacteria bacterium, assembly GCA_009885935.1. GTDB lineage: Bacteria > Pseudomonadota > Gammaproteobacteria > UBA1113 > UBA1113 > VFKP01. The sequence goes on along the minus strand of VFJT01000214.1, from coordinate 726 downwards.
TAGCGCGGGCTTGCTTCTTGCCGCCTGTGGCAAAGAAAGTGATTTTAAATCGGCCATCAATGAAAGCCTTAAAGAAGATTACTCCTGTATTCACATCAATCAACCGAGCTTCTTTAGAGGGGTGCGGGATCTTCCAGAACAAGCTTATGAAAAATACCAAAAAGACAGTGTGGATTTTGTGATAAGACGAAAAGAAGATGGGGTATGGGCAAAAAATGACAACAGCTATGATGAGAAGAAAGAAGGGCAACTCAATGCGCTGGTTAAAGCAGGCGTATTAAGCAAAACCGAAAAAACAGAGCCCGCTGTAGATGAGTATTCTAAAAAGCCAATAGACAATGTCAGTTTTGTGGTAGAAACTTATACCCTAACCAAGGAAGGGGAAAAAGCCAGCAACAACAAGAAAAGCTATTATGGTTTTCCATTGTGCTATGCGCATAAAGAGGTGGATAAGATTGAAAATTACAGGGAAGCGAGCCCCGGCGGCATGCAGATAGCCGAGGTAAAATACAGCTTTCGCTATGTAGATATTGCCAAATGGGCTAAGGACAAAGAGGTGCAAGAGCAATTTCCGGAGATTAAAGAGGCTTTAGACAACAAAGACAATACTGATGTTGCCGGTCTTGAGAAAACCGGTAAGGGTTGGCAGAGCGGGTTGTAGGGGTTTTAGGTAATGCGCCCAGTGGATTGTTTCATGGCATGCCACTGGGCAGAGCATTCATTTTT
>VFJT01000141.1 GCA_009885935.1 Gammaproteobacteria bacterium | reverse complement strand
TAAGAAAAGGACAATATGCGAATGCTGCAAACAGGGCTGTTTATGAACAATTTTATGCTTTAGCAGCCTAGTTGCGCCCAGAGAAAACTCATCTTATGATTATCTGAGGCGGCTCAGTTATTTGCAAAAAAGCCCTCTAGTGTCAACCACCCCTTCTTTTCGTTCGGTAATTAGGTTGCCTGACTGACTAGAGCAAGGTATTTCTCCAGTACGGCCTCTCCAAATTGCTTCAAATGGGTTGCTTTTCTTTTCTGCTGCTTCTGCTACTAGCAGTGGTTTAGGAAGAGGGGCGATTTTTGGAAATTTTCGTGGTGGTGGAACTGGAGTCTTTGCATGAGCCTCTGAAAAAGTTTCCGTGATTTTTACCATATCATTATAGGCGCAGCTATTAAGCTCATGAACAATCATATTGGGTAGATATACATACTTATTAACTTCATGCTCCTCGGCAAACTTGCTCAGAGTTCCCTGAAAATGTGTTAAAGATACCTCATATTTATGCTTAGCGTCTGGATAACTTTGTAATAAAGAAAACAGCACCTTCTCAAGGGGCAACTCTACTACGTTCCTTATATATGCCGAGCAAAAAGCCTCAATAGCGGCATTTTCCTTTGGATCCAGTGCATCTTGACAGAAAATATGACGAGGCATATCAGGATTATAATTAGCTTGCAGCGTATCCAGCATACCATTAAAAGCTTCTTGAACATTCATTAACACACCTCCGATTATATTTAACCACTCTTTATTGCTATAGCTATAATAAAGCATTTTAGCATAAAAACCATTTCTATTTCAGCAATTCCGCCTTATCAAAATCACTATGGAAACAATCATTATACAGGTATATTCGTAAAAGGTAAACTTTTTGGTCAAAAAATATAACCAAACTAGTCTGTTGATTTTTCTTATATTTTTAGGAGTAATGGGCAAAAGGTCATGGTTTTTTATGGTAAGCTTATGATATTTAAGGTAAAGCTAGGGATTTATTCAGGCTTTGTTGCAAATAACTAAGCCTCCTCAGATAATCATAAGATGAGTTTTCTCTGGGCGCAACTAGGCTGCTAAAGCATAAAATTGTTCATAAACAGCCCTGTTTGCAGCATTCGCATATTGTCCTTTTCTTA
>VFJT01000008.1 GCA_009885935.1 Gammaproteobacteria bacterium | reverse complement strand
TTTCGCGTATTCCAATCAACATCAAACCCGCCACTAAAAAAGCAATTGGCATGATCAACAAGCCGCGATACAGATCCGTATTGCTGTATAGATTCAGCCCGTTTGTAACGGTATGATCCCATCTTAAATCCATTAACCAGCCGAACAAAGGCTCAAACATGGCGCCGCCGCTGATCACACAAAAGGATACTACGCTGACCGACATCGCCGTTAAGGCATGCGGATTGCTTTCAGTCACCGTAGGATAACTCAATACTTGGGTGCTGGTACTAAAGCCCAATAAAAAGAAAATCACACTTAAGGTGCGCGCATCTAATTGCAGATAAATGAGCATCAATATCAAGACTAAAGAGACAACCGCACCAATCCACATCGGTAATTTACGCGAGGATAATTTATCGGAAATATAACCCACCAAAGGCGCGCCGATAATGGTGCCGAAAAATAACATGCCAGCGACGTGCGTGGCCATGACTTTAGGCAGGTGTTGAATCTGCATTAAATACAAACCACCCCATAAACCGCCCAATAAAAAAATCGGTAAATTCATGAAGTCGGTGTAAATGCCGCATAACCAATTTTGTTTGCGACCATAGGCTTTTTTCATGCTGCTTACCCAACCTAAGCGGTGCAATTGTGTGTGATCGCTGTTGTAAGTGCGCAGTTCTTCAGGGGGGTGTTCGCGTACTATCAAAGCAATGCTTATCCATAACAAGACGCCGAATGCGGCATCAAACAACAAAGCATGGCGCCAGCCGACCATAGAAACTAAAGCCGCAAAAGGCGCTTGCGCTATCCAGCCGCCTAACATGGCCATGGTGACGATGCTGCCGCTGATCAAAGCCATGCGATGCGGTAAAAACCAGCGCGAAGCCAAACGCATACTGCATAAAAAGCAAAACGCACTGCCTATACCGGTGATAAATCTAAAAAGTAGTACCCAGCCAAAGTCTGTAGTTTGTGAAAATAATACTGTGCCGGTGATGCATAAAGCCATGAATATTAAAATTAAACGTTTCACTGAATAGCGATCGATTAATTGTCCCGCGGGAAATAGAAATAACACGTTAGAGATAAAATAAATGGAAGATAGCCAACCTAATTCTGTAGCGTTGATGTGGAAAGCTGCCATGAGTTCGCTATTCATGGAGTTTAAACACAGCATTTGTATAAATTCATACAGAAAAAAAGAAGCGGCAGAAAGACAAACTAACCAAGAGCGAAATTCATGCGGTTGTTTCGGGGTTGTTTCAGTTATCATTTTTTCTCCTGTTTTCGTAGGGGCGGGCCACTGTGCCCGCCCTTTTATATCGCATCTTGGGCTAAAAGGGATGTAGTTGCTAAGTCATTTTTTTTTTCGTGTTTGGGCTCTTTTATCCATACGACCAAGAGCACACTCAGAATCAGCGTAACTGGAAAGACCAACATGCTGGTTTGAAACATTTTATCGGAATAAAAAGCCACGCCATCGACCATTTGCCCATTGGATAATTTATCCAACCAGCTGCCAAAAAATTGCTGACATAAAGCGGCACTGGACATAATGAGGCTGGCTGATATGCCTAAAGCCGTACCAGTAAGATGAGTCGGGTTGCTGGCAGTGACAATAGGATAGCCTAATATTTGGCAGCTGGTGCTAAAGCCTAAGGCAAAAAACAAAGTGGCGGCTAACCAGAAATTATCGTAATGGCCGTAAATCATGTATATAGAAAGTATTAAGGAAACGGCGGCGCCTATAAACATAGGCCCGCGACGGTTTTGAATTTTGTCGGATAGTTTACCAAAGAAAGGTGAACCGAAAATCGTACCCATAAAGAGCATCGATGAAATCGTTGTTGCACGGGCTGTGTCAAAGTGATGGACTTCACGCAAAAAAGTGTTTCCCCACAAGCCGCCAATGACCATTAAAGGTAGATTGGTTAAACCAGTGTAAAGACCCGCAGCCCAATTTTGAAAGTTGCACAGAGCTTGCCATAGACCCGGTAAGAAAGGATGATTTTTAATCATCTCGTTATGGGTTAACACTGCATGCTTAGGTTTATCTTGTACCAACAGCCACATCAATATCCACAAAGCTATGCCCAAGAAACCATTGACGATCATGGCATGACGCCAACCCATTTGCGCTACTAAATAAGCCACGGGAGTATGGGCAACTACGCCGCCCACCATGGCAAAGGTGACGATGACACCGGTGACGAGGGCTTGGCGGTCGGTGTGAAACCAGCGCGAGGCTAAGATTAAAGCGCATAAGAAACCAAAAGCATCCCCTATGCCTACAAAGAAATGGGTGGCTAGGGCGAATTCAAAGCTTTGCGCACCAGCAAATAAGAAGGTGCCCACCACACAAGAACCCATCATGATGAGCAGTACCCGCCGCGTTGAGTAGCGATCCAATAATAAGCCTGCCGGAAACACAAACAACATATCGGCCCAGAAGAAGGACGAAGATAAGTTACTGATTTGTGTCGCATTTAAGTTAAAAGAACGCATCAATTCGCCATTGATGGCATCGAACATATTCATTTGTATGAATTCATAGCAGAAGAACAAAGCAGCAGACAGTACGACTAGCCAGGCCAAAAAAGAGTCTTTTTTAGGGGGTAATGGGTGTTGCATAGGGGATCTCTACAGTGATGAAAAGATGGCGCCATTCTAACAGAAATTGGGGGAAATGGCTATAGATTTTTCTGTGGCCAACTCACATCAATCACCCTTATGGCTATTTTTTGTGCTTCTTCTGGGGTCAATTGCTCCAGAAGTCGCGACTGGAGTTCCTCGGGCGTCTGTGCTTTCCTGCCGCCGTCGCCGGGGGGTGGGCAAGGCTGTTTCGTTTTTGTTTGATCATCATTAAACCAAAAAATAACATAAATTCCATATCCATCAGCGCCTGTAGATGTGGCATATTGATTGATTAACTGCTCTCTAAGTCTGGCCCATAGTTTTTTATTAAAGTCGCCTTTGGTTTCAATGGGGACTTGATAATTTTGATATGAAACAACTATATCTGCACGTGTGTGATGACGGTGATCTCCTTCGGGCTCGCAGGATATCTGTGGCATGGCATTAAAAGCGGCCCTTAACTTGTTTAACAAAAGATTACGGCAAGGATCCTCATGTTTGGGGCTTCTTTCGCCTGTTTTATAATTTAGAACATCCCAATAAAATTGATAATCGTTGGTATTGCTCTTTTCAATATCGTTAATAATCTCGTCTAATTTGTCTAAGGTTAGTGCCCACAAGTCACGCGTATTCGCTGGGATGGATTGCTTAAGTATTTTCGCCACAGCCGATACTGTTAACTGCATATTTTGACGATGACGTTGCTGTGCTTGATAGGCTTGATTGAGCAAAGGGCGAATTTTTTCCACAGACTCTAAATGGCATAAACGCAATAGTTCTGTGCCGGCTTCTTCTGTAGGCATTTGCGCAAGGACAGTAACGAATCTTTGTATTAATGAATTATCATAAGTAGCACTCAAAACCATTTCTGGAAAAACCTCGAAGTGTGGGGTAAATAATTCAATGAAGTCCGCAATAATATTTTCGGGCAAGGGATACAAAGTTAATATATACTTAAGATTTGCTTCAATAAAAGTTGCTAAAGTTAGGATTCTTGCCGAAGATTGACCCACATACTTTAATAATTTTGGTGCATATTCTAAAGGTGATAATAAAGTTGCTGCGGCATACCAATAGACTTTTTGTGCAGCATCTATTCCTTTTAAGCTTATTTTATGTTGAATGACAGTTTTCAAATCTGCCAGCGGTTGATTGAATGCGCTTTGTAACAATTTGTTCAGATAATAAACCAGTTGTGCTTTATCAGCTCGTAAAGGAAATACTTGTAGCAATTCTAGCACTGCTGCTTGAACAATTTGTGTCTGGGTTAACAATTGATAAAATCCAGTGTTAATAGGAGACTCTGGCAAACCCAATTTTTTGTAGCGTTTGGCAAAGCTTATCATCACATCAACGATAGCATTTAAATAGTTCTTTGCTAATTCATTCAACCAATCTGGCATAGAGCCATGACCACAGAAATAAAATGCGATGACACTTGCAACAGCGTCTTCAGATAGAGTTGTTACTTTATCAGGAGTATCTTGCCAGATAAGTCTGATACCAATCAAACAAGGAGAATTTAGTCGATAAAGCTGGCCTTGATTATAAGACTTAATTATCTCAAGTGCTGTAGGTAGATCTTTTCTATCAAGGCAGTGTTTGAATCCTTCTTTTGCAGCTTGATAAAGTGCTAAACCATCTGCACCAAAGCGTCGTTCAAAATGATTTTCTATTTCTGTATTCTTATTGTCTGAAACTTCTTGCCAAATGTCTGCGAGATAACCCATGACACCAGGAAGAGCATTTCCATCTCGAATGGCAGACAATTGTTGCATTAACTCTGTCTGAATAGTTCCTGGTACTCTTAAGGCACTATCATCATCATTCTGTTTTGGTTGCTGATTTTGTTCCAAAATGCCATCATACTGTGATTGCAACCAGCTTTTTTCATCCGGGTAGGATAGTGCCCATTCATCTAATGTTTGTTTTATAGAGACATAATTGCCAAGATACGCTGTATGTAATAAATCCACAGCTTTTTTTAAACAATATTCTCTTAGATAAGGTTTATTTGTGACAGCTGCTTTCTCAAAATACCAAATATTCGCACCGAGAGGCGCCGTAATGTAGCGTAAAGAATACATATTTCTATAAATTTCTATTGATTGCTCTGATCGCTCTAGAATAAAATCCATTAAATCGTAGTAACGTTCTGGATGATTGGAAAACCACTGATTTATCTCTTGCTCAACTTTCTGTCTTCGAGAATTTAAAAAATCTCCCAACTTTAATGAACTTAGCAGTTGTGCTATGGGCATATCTAAGCCACAAGTATGCATTATTTTTAGTAAAAGCATGGACAGCAACGTTTGAAAATAAATCTCTAACTGTCTATGCTTAGGATTGTCAAAAAATCGTATTAAATTTTCTGCTAAAACGGGGAGTTGTGATTTTGGTGTTTTATCAACTATGTGCTCGTTCAAATAGTATATGTATACTCGTCTGCCGAATGCACAGACTTGATCTAAATATTTTAACAGTTCCTCGATGCTTAAATCTTGTGGGTAGAGATAAACCACCGCAAAATCAATTAGTTGAACATTTAAATTATCTGTTTGTTCAATTAATAATTTCACTTCAGCTGTAAATTTAGGCATTACCGGATCCGATTCATTTAAAATAACAAGAACACACTCACGTTGCGCCGAAGTAAATTGATGGTGATCGGTCAAAATCGCTTTAAACTTCTTTTCGAGTTGTGGTAATGCCAAAGCCGAAAAGGCAGACCTCAATGCTGAGGGTATCGGAAATGAAGGTATTTTAATAAGCGCGTCAAACACCGCTATTTTATCGTCTACTGGCCAGTGCTCAACATCGCCGTAATAAAGTGCAGCTAAGGGTCCCGCTGCTACAATCCAGCCTCGCATCGAGGGATTGTGCTGAGCCAACCAACCACATAACCCCCATAATGCGGGCTTAATATGACTATCGGCGTCTAATATGAGTTGTTTTAAGCGATTAATAGATAAGCCTTTGTTAGCAATTTGCTTGCAAAGCCAATCGGAAGCCAAATACTCAGCAACACTGCGGTGAGACGGCGTGACTCGTTCTTCTCCGGCAGAGATAAATAATTTTCTTTCAACGGCGAATGCGGCTGCTTGCTCATCCTCAGGCACACAGCTATCTATGCTAATAAATTGATTATCAATTCTAGATTCATCCAGCGCAATGCCTTGTTTATCAGAAAACAGGAGTATAGAGCATAAATACCCTGCGGCATGAAGTATGTCTTGAGGCCCTACGGTATCTTTTCTATGAATTTGACGATGATTGGCATTATCTTCATGAACTAATCTTTGACAAGCAAGCTGATAAACTTCTTCACGACTTTCAGGCCATTTTCCGCCCTGAACTGCTTGTACCATCAAATTCAGCATTTCTGGATTTCTCAATAAGTCATGGATACCAAATTTTTTAGTCTGTGTTATAAAATTTTCAGGATTTTGAATTGAATGTGATTCTTGTAACAGTCGCAGAACTTCATTCTCGGATAAGGAGACTAATTCTAATACAATCAAATTAGGGTATAGTTCTGTTAAACTTTTTTTAATACAGGAGCCGTACCAATTTGCAGCCCTACAAGCTAAGCGAAATGGTGGATTAGTCAAACGCATAAGCTGGGTTTTTATTTTTTCAATGAGGCGACTAGGATCTTCTTGAATTTCGTCTAAGCCATCCAGAAAGAGTGTTTTGCCTTGCCACGGATATAGAGTGACGTCGGCCTCAAGAAATGTTGCAATAGAAATATATTGCCCATCTCCCTCCAGCGCTTTTTCTTCTTGCTTCAATACAGTCGTTTTGCCCGCACCAGGTTCGCCCAGCAATACCCAAGCAGGATGTTCGCGAAAATACTCGATAGGAAGCGTTTCGTTATTCAATCCATGTTTTTTTGTATCGCTTATATCGCGGACTTTCCGATTGAGCTCAATCATTGTGACCATTCCTCCACCCAGTCACTGGCCATTTTGCTCAAGAATTCCGCGATGCTAATACCGCCATCGCCTATATAAACTGCTTTTGCTTTGGGATATT
>VFJT01000195.1 GCA_009885935.1 Gammaproteobacteria bacterium | reverse complement strand
GAGTTAGATGAAGATCCGGTTGTTCTCTTTCAATAGTACAACCCAAAATGTTGCAATAAAAATTTATTAGATTATCCGCTTTCTGCGTGTTTAAGACAATATGATCAAGACCCACAATTTTAAACATGATACACCTAAGACTGATACCCTACCTTTCATTCTTAAATTGTCTCACAGAATGGCTCTTTTTGCGAATGGAAGAGGAAAAGTTTATTTTCCCTTTTTAGACAGTCCATTTTATGAACAACGATATTATTGGAGGTATGACCCCTAGAACTATCATTAACAATGATGCTAAGATGAAAATCAGGAGAAATTCTCAATGACAAAAAAAATATTTTGGCAAGACCCTTATTTAACCGAACTAGATACTCAAGTACAAACAGTTAACGGCAATCAGATCACCGTTGCCGAAACTATTTTTTATGCTTTTTCTGGTGGGCAAGAAAGCGATCACGGTACTATAGGAGGTTATGAAGTCTTAGAAGCCAAGAAAGAGGGCGCAGCAATATTTTATACGCTGGAAGATACACATAATCTGAAAGTTGGCGATAACGTAAAAATATGCATTCATTGGGATCGCCGTTATAAACTAATGCGTCTACACTTTGCCGCAGAAGTAGTGCTAGAACTGGTATGTCAGCGTTTCCCTGAGGTCATCAAAGTCGGCGCGCATATAGCGCAAGATAAATCACGTATCGATTTTGAATGGAGCCAAAACATTTCGCCTTTTATTGCCTCCCTGCAACAAGAGGCACAAAGTATTATAGATTCAAACCAAGTCATTATCAGTGCTTTTAGCGACGAAGAAAATGAACGCCGCTATTGGAAAATAAATGAGTTCTCTCAAGTGCCTTGTGGTGGCACTCATATTAAAAGAACCGCTGAAATGGGCACCCTACGGCTTAAAAGAACTAATCCTGGCAAGGGGCGAGAACGTATAGAAATTTACGTATCTGAGCCTTAATAGGGCAGGCACGGGGGCCTGCCCCTACGTATAGCTTCGTTTTTTGAAGGATAAAGTGTACACACAAACCTATTTTGATCTTAGCGTCTGGGTCGAATCGTGAAAGGTCATTGCCATTTGCTAGGAAAATCTATACAATATTGCTGAGATCTAAACTGTAGGGACATAACCCCGTTCTATTTTACCTAGAGAACTTTTAATATGCTGCAATTACACCAAGTTTCAAAAACATACACGATTAACCAGCAATTATTCACTGCCTTGCAAGACATCAACTTGACCATCGCTAAAGGGGATATTTTTGGCATCGTCGGCAAAAGTGGCGCGGGGAAAAGTACTCTCTTACGCTGCATGAATTTACTGGAGCGGCCTACACAGGGTCAGGTGACGATCGACAATATTGAGTTAACTCGGTTAAAAGCCGTTGAATTAAACCAGCAACGTAAAAAAATTGGCATGATATTTCAGCATTTTAATCTGTTATCGTCACGCACGGTTTTTGAAAATATAGCGCTGCCGTTAGAGGGTTTATATACAGCGGCTGAAATCGCAACTAAAGTGACTCATTTATTGAATTTGGTTGACTTAAAGGATAAGACTACGCATTACCCCGACCAATTAAGCGGTGGCCAAAAACAACGAGTGGCTATTGCTAGGGCCTTGGCTACAGAACCTACCATCTTGCTCTGCGATGAGCCCACCTCAGCCCTAGATACCGAATCTACACGTAATATCTTGGAATTATTACAAACCATTAACCGCAAACTTGGATTAACCATTGTTTTAATCACGCATGAACTGGATGTGGTGAAGAAGATTTGTAAAAATATGGCGGTTTTAGATCAAGGACTTTTAGTTGAAACGGGCAGCGTGATGGAAATCTTCACTCAGCCTAAATCTGAAATCAGTAAACGTTTAATTCGCAAACAATTTCATTTGGAGCTACCGGATTCTATACGACAAACAATACGAGATCCTAAAGATACGCTGTATGCACCGATCATACAACTGACCTTCATGGGCGAAAGCTCTAAACTGCCTGTGATAACAGAACTCATACAGCGATTTGGCTTGTCTGTGAATATCTTGCTGGCCGATATAGAAAATATCAGCGATGCCGCCGTAGGCTATTTGGTATGTCAAATTAAGGGGGAAGAAGCTATTGTCAAACAAGCACTGGATTATCTGCATTCTTTGCCCATTAACATAGAGGTGCTATAAAATGCAGTCTATTCTTAATTTAGCGTTACTGCAGGCAACCTGGGAAACCCTCTATATGGTTTTTATTTCCAGTGCTTTAGGCATTCTAGGCGGTGGGTTGTTGGGTATACTACTCTTTGTTACTCAGGAGCCGCAATTTTCAAAAAACAGATTCGTGCATCACTCTGTAGGCACCGTGGTGAATTTGGTGCGCTCTATCCCTTTTATTATTCTACTCATCAGTATTGTCCCCTTAACGCGTCTTATCGTCGGCACATCTATAGGCACCAATGCAGCCATTGTGCCTTTAGTGCTGGCAGCCATTCCATTCTACGCCCGTATTTGTGAAGCGGCCTTGAGCTCCGTGCCTAAAGGATTGATTGAAGTAGGCCACGCCATGGGCGCTAGCCAACGACAAATCATTGCCAAAATTTTACTGCCTGAAAGTACCGCCGCTTTGGTAAAGGGCGCGGCCTTAACCAGTATTGGTCTTATAGGCTATTCCACTATGGCAGGTGCTATAGGCGGCGGTGGTCTAGGAGAATTAGCCATCAATTATGGCTATCAACGTTTTGATGTGTGGGTGATGGTGTCAACTGTAGTAGTCTTATTAGTGATCGTACAAGGGGTGCAATCCTTGGCGGATACCGTCATCAAAAAACGTACAGTAAAACTTGCCTTATGGTTGTGTATCCCCTTTGCCATCATCTGCCTATTGAGCCAAATGACTTCCTATTTTATGACCGCCAAAAATGTTTTACGCGTAGGCGTTATGTCCGGTTCATCAGAAATCATTATGGCCGTTGCTGCCACAGAGGCAAAAGACAAATATGGTTTAACCTTAAAAATCGTGCCTTTTAGCGATTATATGCAACCCAATGTGGCTTTAGAGAATGGCGATATAGATGCCAATATCTTCCAGCATAAGCCTTTTTTAGAGGCGCAAATCCAAGCAAAGCATTATGCCATTGTAGACATTGCTAAGACTTTTGTGTATCCCTTTGGTTTCTATTCTCAGAAAATCAAAAAGATCTCTGAGCTGAAGCCCGGAGCACTTATTGCACTTCCCAATGATCCCAGCAATGAAGGCCGCGCCTTGATGTTATTGCAGAGTGCGCACCTGATACGCTTAGCACCGAATGTGACTTTGCTGGCAACAGTGCGTGATATAGTCAGTAATCCCAAACATTTAAAGTTTAAATTACTGGATGGAGCGCAACTGCCTAGAGTGTTAAAAGACGCCGATTTAGTCGGTATTAATAATGATTTCTTAGTGCCTGCGGGATTAAGCGCACAATCTGCAGTGCTATTGGAAGGCGGCGATTCTCCTTATGCCAATTTGATTGTGGTACGCAAGGATAGTGTGGATAATCCTAACATGAAAGAACTCATTGCTGTGATGCATTCTAAAGCCGTTGTGGATAGCACAGAAAAAGAATTTAATGGCGGCGCTGTACCTGCTTGGTGAGATCATAGACTGATACAATTTGGCCCCATTAACCCCTTTATGGCCCCTTTATGGCCCCTTTTTTTAACCTATAAAATGTCCCTCGACCAGTAGTAGAACCTTCTGATATTAGTATTTCTTTATTTTTCAGTTCATTTAACTCTCTGGTGGCTGTTCTCTTTGAAATATTTGCAATAGTTTGATATTCAGTATTCGTAATCTTGCCATATTCTTTTACATACGATATAGCTTTAAGCTGTCGCTCAGATAATTCTAACTTTTTAAGGTATTCGTCTATAAATACTTGTTTATAGAAGTTAAGGCGAAAATGCCCCGATTCTGATATAAATTGTGGTGGCGGGAAACCGGCGGATTGTAATTCTTCTACTATTCGAAGAGTCCCACTTCCCCATCGTTCAATAAGCCCAGCATAAAAAAAAGATTCAGCGATTTTCCGATTACGCGGCATAGAATCATGTTCATGAAATAATGCTTCTGGCGTTAAAGCGGAAGGTAACCCCCCTGCATTTCTAATTTCCAAATAATCATCATATAATCTAATTTGAGTGTGCGCCAAACTTGTATAATCCCGGTGACAAAGCGCGTTTGTAACAGCTTCACGAATCGCTTCTAGAGGGTATTCCCAGCGCACATCTCTTTCCGGTTTCCCAGTAATAATGAATTCAGTTTCTAGCCGCTCCCGAAACCAGCTCATTGCACCGTTAAGTTGGTCGATTAATGTGCCATGTATTTCTCTATCATCTACAATATGTGTAGGAGAGCGGAATCGCCCAATCTTTAAAAAAGCCGAAGAAAAGTAAGCTTCAGGGTTATTCCCAAAAAGCAATAAAGCTGCGCGCGTCGGTGTTTCATTCTTGATGAGCTCTAATTTTCGTAGGATTTCTTGAGCTGTTACTTGCGCTGGTATTGCCAAGCGCCCTTTCTTTTTTATGCTTTCAATAAATGCAGCAATTTTAGTAGAATTTAAATCTACTAATGCTGCCGCAGGTTCTACTACCGCATCCCAACTTATTCCGGTGCTTGTAACCATTCGCTGCATAATTTCTTCATGGCTCATACGTTGGTTAGTACGTCCTGTTCGCCGAAAATAACGGCCTCGTACGCTTACAGGCCCTCTCATTACAGATGATATTTGAATAACAATCACTAATTCTTTTTCAAAATTAACAGCTAGAATAGAAGGTTGAAGTCTAGGATCGGTAGCTTCTTGAATTTTATTGGCAATATCTTCCAACGTTTTTTTGCCAATCTGAACTCCATAAATATCCCCAGAATCTTTTACGCCAACTAATAGTGTTCCACCGTGCGCATTTGCAAATGCACCGATAGTTTCTAGTGCTTCATCTCCGAAAGATTCTTTAAACTCAAGCTTTTCTGACTCACCAGCAGCGATTAAATCAGCTAGTTTCTTTGCTGTTATTTCTGTCACAATCTGTCCACTTTAAATACTATAATTTACCTTACAGACGAATTTTATCATAAAAAGATTATGATGCATATAGGATCCAAAGACCTTATAGCTCTATTAAATATGTATTGTCTTCATCTATTTTGGCAAAAATTTGTTTCTCAGCTTTGACCATTGTGTGATTTTCATTATAAATACAAATATAACAATTTTTATTTTCGCTTTTAAATTGAGCACCATGCCTCTGTTCTGCAATATCAGGCACCCAGTTATACGTTGTGCTATCTATAATAATCGCATAGAGGTTTTTAATGGCTCGCTCGAGTTCGTCTCTGGCGTGATTGTCTTTCTCCTTAGAGAGTTCCTCCCGAATATAGGTATTCAAATTTTCTTTTAAATAAGGAACTAATTGTTCCTGTACCAAAGCATGTAATGTAAATTCTGCCCGTAAAGCAAATGTAATCGCTAAAGTAACGGGTGTTTCTTTTCTGAAATAGACTTTTTTTGCTTTTTCTATAATAGACCTAGCAATAGAACGTGTAAGAAATTCTTTCATAAGAACAGAATCATTTCCATCAGTTAGATGCGAACCAATAGGAAACTCTATTTTCTCCAGCTTACTTAGAATGTCAGGGTCAATTAACACTTTATAATATAAGCAGGCATATCTTATAATATCTGTATATTCTTCAAATATTTCAATAGCTTCTTTTAGAGAAATTCCAGTTTGTACATCTGTAGCTTGAGACAGGCACGCTATAAAATAGCACTTCTTCTCAGGATCTAATTCATATACCGCATTTCTCAGAAAAGCAGAATATAAAGGTGTATTGTTTCTGTTAGGGTACAAAATTTGTTTTTCTTTAAAATTCTCATGAAGCACAGTCGCTGCGTTTATGTAATCATTAAGCCCTGATTTAATCTCTAAAAATTTATCAAACAGCCCGGATGTATTGCTTGTACATTCCATGTAATGTGTCTCACCATTTTCTTTAAAAATAAAATCGGGCTTATCCGATTTCTTGTTATTACCATTCTTTTTTTCTTGTTCCGATTTTATAAGATTCGTATGGCTATCTATAAAATCAAACATTACTAGCTCAAATGAGATTTGAGGATAACTGGAAGGGGGATATTCATTCTTACATCGATCACTATAGGGCAGAACTTTTTTGGCCAACTCATTGAATCTTGTTGAAAAGTCATTATCTTGGCTATGAGTTCTATATGCTCTAAGAGACTGCCACCGATTGATTTTCGCTTGTACTCTAGACTTGGTATGACCCCTTTCTGAAGTATACTTTAAGATCTCTCTCCTATTACTTTCCAAAAAGGCCTTAGTGAAAGGTATCGTTGGTTTAATAGCCAAGACGTCATCAACCTTATCGTTATTTACCAAAACCGTATATTTAAGCTTATCCCCATCTGCCTCAAAGTAGATTGTTTTTTTGACTGGCTGTGCATTATCAGGTAATTCTGACATGAGCTTAAAATTATACTCGTTAAGCAAGTCAAAATTTTTTATTTCTCTCTCCAGTTTTTCAATTTTATTGTCAATATTTTTATCAAAAATTAAAAAACCATGCATAATTCTATCCATTCATCCATATTTACTATGCAACTTAAAATGCCCCTACATTAATCCTGCAAATAACTCTTCTCAAAATCCGTAAAGGAGCCTCTAAAGTCATGCAGGCCTTTACTATGTGACAACGATAATACGCGATTCACGACCTGCGCCATAAAATCGCGATCATGGCTTACTAAAATAACGGTACCGCTAAAATGGTGCAAAGCATTGGCCAATGCAGTTTTGGCTTCAATGTCTAGGTGATTGGTGGGCTCATCTAAAATCAAGACATTGGCATGTTCTAACATGATTTTAGCCAATAATAGGCGTGCTGCTTCACCCCCACTTAAAGTCAAAATATCTTTTTCCACATCGTCTTTAGGAAATAGCACTTGCCCTAATACCTTACGCACCTGTTGTTCCGTGGAGGTGCTAATTTGCTGCGTTAACCAATCCAACACCCGCATCGATTCATTCAATAGCTCGTGGTGATCTTGAGAGAAGTAACTGATATGAGTTTCGTAGCCCCAATCATATTGACCGCTGTCCTGCGGTATAATGTGCTGCAAGATTTTAATCAACGTTGATTTACCGACGCCATTTTCCCCGACAATGGCTATCTTCTCGCCTCTAGCCACATTAAAGCTTAAGTTGTCGAATAGCTTCTTATCTTGATACGATTTTCCTAATCCTTTGACTTGCAATGCCACCTTCCCTGAAGCCCGCTTAGGCTTAAACTGAAAAGAAGGGTAAGCGCGTGAAGAATGTTTGATATCGGGGATTTCCAATTTTTCAATCATTTTAATACGCGATTGCGCTTGTTTCGCTTTAGAGGCTTTACTCTTGAATTTATCTACAAACTGCTGCATGGCAGCGATTTTTTGCTCTACACTTTTCTTAGCCTGCAAACGCTGCTCTTCTATGAGTTTTTTCTCTGCCAAGAACTTATCGTACTGGCCGCTGTATTGGTTGATTTCGCCATAGTCTATATCTAAAATATAGTCTGCCAGGCGATTAATAAAGCGTACATCGTGTGAAATCACCAATACTAAACCTTTAAATTCAGTATTCAAATATTTTTCCAACCAGTTAATGGAGATTAAATCCAAGTGATTGGTGGGCTCATCCAGCAACAACAAATCGGGCTCTTGAAACAAAGTTTGCGCCAACAATACCCTGAGCTTATAACCCCCGGATAAGGCATTCAATGGTTTTTGATGGTAGGGGCTTTCAATCCCTAAGCCTATCAATAACTTTTCTGCCATGGCATAGGCAGCATAACCATTCAAATGAGCGATGGTATCTTCTAGACGGCTTAATTTATTCACTACAGCGTCAGTCCACTCTAGAGAGGCCAACAATTTTTCTTTTTCTTCCAAAGCTTGCCATAATTTGGGTTTGCCTTGTAATACTATATCGGTGAGGGGCGTATGTTCATAACGAAATTGGTCCTGCTTCAACCAGCCTACAGAAACCTCTTTAGGGATAGAGATATTGCCCGAAATAGGGCTTTCTTCGCCGCTAATGAGCTTGAACAAGGTTGATTTGCCCGTACCATTGGCACCGACCACCGCATAATGTTTTTGCGCGTCTAGATAGAGATTTACCTCGTAAAACAGTAACTTCTCGCCAAATGACATGCTGAGTTGTTGTAATGAAATCATATAATAGTCGCTGATGGAATAATTAAAGGAATGGAGTATACACTATATTATTAAAAAAGGGCAGACACGGAGGTCTGCCCCTACGGACAATCAAGGATTCACAGGATCATTTCTCTATTCAGCAACCGCTTCTTCTTCCAAGAAACTGCGCAGATTGTCTGAACGCATAGGATGACGCAATTTACGTAAGGCTTTAGCTTCAATCTGACGAATACGTTCACGCGTCACATCAAACTGTTTGCCTACTTCTTCTAAGGTGTGATCGGTATTCATATCGATACCAAAACGCATACGCAGCACCTTAGCCTCTCTAGAAGTTAAACCACTTAACACGGATTGCACTGCTTCACGTAAGCCTTCATTGGTGGCACTGTCTACAGGAGACATGGTCATTGAATCTTCAATGAAATCGCCTAAACTGGAATCGGCATCTTCATCCCCTATAGGGGTTTCCAATGAGATAGGTTCTTTAGCAATCTTCAACACTTTGCGTACCTTATCTACGGCCATCTGTAAGCGTTCGCTCAATTCTTCTGGTGTCGCTTCCAAACCTGTTTCTTGCAGAATTTGTCTGCCCACTCGATGGATCTTATTGATAGTTTCAATCATATGCACCGGTATACGAATAGTACGCGCTTGATCGGCGATGGCACGTGTAATTGCCTGACGTATCCACCAGGTAGCATAGGTTGAAAACTTATAACCACGGCGATATTCAAACTTATCCACGGCCTTCATTAAGCCTATATTGCCTTCTTGAATAAGGTCTAAGAATTGCAGGCCACGATTGGTGTATTTCTTGGCGATTGAAATCACTAAACGTAGGTTGGCTTCAATCATTTCTCGCTTAGCACGTCTAGCTTGTGCCTCGCCTATCGACATGCGACGATTGATTTCCTTGATGTCTTGTGTTTTTAAGCTCATGCTTTCTTCTAAGACCAATAAATTCTTTTGCGCCCGTACGATTTCACGGCTGTAGAATTTTAAACGGGTAGCAAAGGGCTCACCACTGGCAACCAGATCATCCACCCACTCTAAACTGGTCTCATTGGTAGGGAAAGATTTTAAGAAAGCATCTTTAGGCATACGGGCTTTATTCACACACACATCTAGGATAAAACGTTCTTGAATACGCACATCTTGCAACAATGCCCGCAAAGCTTGGCTTATTTTCTCAAATTGCTTAGGCGCTAATTTTAAGTTAATCACTTCATCAGACAAGGCACGACGCCATTTTTGCGCAGTTTTGTGCTTCTTGCCATATTTTTTGGTCGCATCCAGAGCCAATCGGCACAGCTTTTCAATTTTAGCGAAACGCTCACGTACGATGGCCACGTCAGGTCCAGTATCTTCAGAGAAGCTACCGCCGTCGTCTTCATCTTCTTCTACTACACCATCCACAACAACATCCACAGCAGCCTCGGCAACTACTACAGGCACTTCTTCGACTACAACCAATTCAGCAGCCGCCGCTGCACTGGCTTCTAAATCAGAGAAACCGGTCAGTAAGTCGCTAAAATTGACATTGTCGCTTTGTTCTATATGGTGGTATTCATCTACCAAGAATTTAACCACTTCTGGATTTTCAGCCAATACGGCCAATACCATACGCAAGCCGTCTTCAATACGGCGGGCTATGGCAATTTCCCCTTGGCGGGTCAATAATTCTACATTCCCCATTTCACGCATGTACATGCGTACAGGATCAGAGATACGTGCTGTCTCGGCAATATGGAAGCTAGAGAATTGTTCAGTCACTTCATCGACCGAACTGTCGTCATCAGCCACTGCGACCACACCCTCTGTCATCAATAGGGTTTCATCCGCAGTCGGTGCTCTATCCATCACTTGGATACCAAATTCAGCGAACAAGGCCAACAAAGGCTCCAGATCGGTAAATTCTGGTGGCAACAAGTCACAAATTTCTGGTTCTGTCAGGTAACCCTGCTCACGACCCTTGTCTATCAGTAACTTTAATTGTGATTTTTGCTTTTCTTCCTGGTTGGGAAAATCAAGCGCAGGGGGTGCAACGAATTTATTTGTATCTGTCATATGTCTGTTTATCCACGTTGGTTTAGGTTTGGGCTTACGCCCGTACTTTACCTCGCACATATTGAATGTCACGGGTAAACCCCTTTAACTACCCCGAAGTCCATTATCGAAGTAGAGTGTTCGCTGCAAAGCACTCACGAACTTTTTTGCTACTAGTTTTGTGCTCTGCTCAATAACATTATAGCTCAAACACCACACCATCCGTGCATAGTAAACTTTTAAAATGTAAACCATATTTCGCTTTTGTCAAGGAAAATACGGGGGTTTTTGTGTGATTTAAAAATGGATTCTTGTAACCACTTGATCTGTTTCATCTTTATCTTTAAAAATTTATTCATTATTTTTTTGCTGCTGTATCAATAATTGTAGTTGACTCTTATCTTCATCACTTAAGCCTACACTGCTCGCCTTCTGCCACAGCATCTCAATCGTTTGTTCTACGGCCAGCTTCTGTAAATACAACAAGATACCTTTGAACTCGGCTTGCACACCGGATTCGGGTGTCATCAACTCTTCAGCAGCCAAACGCTCTAAGGTGCGGCCTTCTGTTTGATCACGCCAATGCTCTAACAAACTGGCCGTTGTTTGCTTGGCATGTGTTTGTAAATAATCCACTACTGCTGCAAATAACTCTATGCCCGCCACCACCACTTCTTTAAAAATTGTTTTATTTTCAATGTATTGCACCAAATGGGGGTATTGTATTAGCAAAGTAAGGCCCAAGCGTACGGGGGTTTTACGCGCAGTAAACGACGTTTCCACTGGTTTATAGCGTGGTGGTAACTCAGGATTGGCTGGCACACTCTTTTGTACTGAATGAATGCCGAAACGCGTTTTTTTAGCCAGTTCATCTAACATTAAGGTACGAAAAACGCCCAATGGCATCTTTTCTAGCAAAGGAGTCGCCAAACTAGCCAACCTAGCGCGACCATCGGGGGTCTCTACGCTCAAATCTTGGCTCAACTGATTGAAAAGAAAGTCGGACAGAGGCATTGCGCTGTCTAGATAGGCATTAAAAGCTTCTTTGCCCTGCTTACGAACTAAACTATCGGGATCTTCATCTAGTGGCAAGAAAATAAACCGCACCTCACGGCCATCACTGAGCAGGGGTAAGGCTGCTTCTAGAGCACGCCAGGCCGCTTTCTGGCCCGCACTGTCGCCATCAAAGCAAAAAATAATGCGACTGGTTAAACGAAATACTCTTTGCATGTGAGAGGGGGTGGTCGCTGTTCCTAAAGTTGCCACCACATTGACAATGCCGTGTTGTGACAAGGCGATTACGTCCATATACCCTTCCACAATAATCAAATGCTCTAAGCTCCGTGTGACCTGCTCTGCTTCGTATAGGCCATACAATTCACCCCCTTTGTGGAATACGGGAGTTTCTGGGGAATTCAGATACTTGGGTTGCATCTCAGCATCCATACTACGGCCACCAAAACCTAAAGGACGACCACGGCGATCGCGAATTGGAAACATTACACGGCCACGGAAACGATCGTACTCACGACCACTGTCAGAACGTGCACTCAAACCCACCGCAGCAATGGACTCAGCTCCGAACTTCTTATTTATCAAGTGATTGTATAAACGATCCCATTGATCTGCTGCCGCACCCAGCGCAAAACGTTGTGCCGTTTCGGCATCAATGCCGCGCTGTTGTAAGTAATTCAAGGCTTTTTGATCTTTTTCTAATTCGTGCCTATAAAAATCCATGGCGGCACGCAAGACATCGTACAAAGAAGTGTGTTTAGCTTGTTTGGCATTGTACTCCCCCTGAGGAATGCTCAAACCCAAACGCGCGGCCAACATTTCTACCGCTTCGACAAAATTTTTATGGGAATATTCCATCAAAAAGGAAATGACATTGCCGCTGGCACCACAACCAAAGCAATGATAGAACTGTTTTTGGCCATTAACGGAGAAAGAAGGGGTTTTTTCAGTATGAAAAGGACAACAAGCGACAAAATTACGGCCTGCTTTTTTCAACGGCACATAGCCGTCGATCAATTGCACAATATCAGACCGTAAGACTAAATCTTGAATGAAAGATTCTGCAATACGATTGGCCATGTGTTTATTGTAGTTTCTCTTTAATCAAGCGACTCACGGCTGCCATATCGGCACGGCCTTGCAACAAAGGCTTCAATGCGGCCATCACTAGGCCCATATCTTTCATGGAGGCGGCTCCTACTGCAGCCACTTGCTCATCTATCATGCGTGCTACTTCAGCGGCAGACAGCGGCTCGGGCATGTAACGCTGTAATAAATCCAACTCGAAAGTTTCTTTTTTAACCAAATCCTCGCGATCTGCGGCTTGAAATTGTTCAATAGACTCGCGACGCTGCTTAACCAACTTATCGAACAGGATAATAATGGCTTCATCGTCTACTTCAATGCGTTCATCGACTTCTTTTTGCTTAATAGCGGCCATCATCAGACGCATAGCACCGACTGTGGCCTTATCTTGGGCACGCATCGCCGTCTTTAAGTCTTCTTGTAAACGCGTTTTCAATGACATAAATATTTTCTCATTTTTCAAGAAAAGCCCATATTGGGCGCATCTTGCACAACTCAAATCAATTGGCAAAAGGCTATTTACAGGGTGTAAACTCCGCTTTTTCCCAGAAAGTTTATGGGCAACCTGCATCCCAATCTGTGCTTTGCGGTTCTTGTAGACGAGGATGCAGTTACAATATTAATAACGCTTAATGACTTTTTTCTTTTTTGCAAAAGTACCACGCGAAGGTGTTGGTGCTTCTTTAGCCAATTTCTTTAAGTGGCGCTTGACCGCAGCGGCCTTTTCTTGAGCACGTACTTTGGTCGGCTTTTCATAGCGAGCGCGGCGCTTAACCTCTGTTAATATACCGGCTTTTTCGCAGGCGCGTTTAAACCGTCGTAACAGACCGTCTGGATTCTCGTGTGGCTTAGCAATAACACTAGGCATATAAGGTTACTCTCCCAAATAGATAATATTGTTCCGTTGCTCTTAAAGAACAACCCAAGGTTTCGCATTCTAGGCGTTCTTATAGCCAAATGCAATAGTCGAACGGCTTATTGCGGCTTTCTTTTGAGTTTAGCTTCATACAGCTAAAAACACATCACCATTGATTTATAATCAAAAGAATGTTATATATATGTAAATAAGTATTTGTGGTGTAATAACCTGATGTTGGCACAAATAATATTGCAATGTTCACTACTTTAGTGTAAAATTATCACTAGGTAGGGCGTAATAGATGGATATCCATTTTGTTTATCAAACGTCAACTATCTTTGCCGGTCAGCGACAATTAAGATTGCCGGTTTTATGATGTGTTAAATTACGTCATGACAACTCCTTGTGTTTGTTTTATCTACAG
>VFJT01000155.1 GCA_009885935.1 Gammaproteobacteria bacterium | reverse complement strand
TTAGGCCTCAGGAAAAGGCTCTGCCCCTTCTTCAAGAATATTCAGATAACGACGATATACATATACTCTATCGCGCTTTTTCCCGCTGCGCTCCTCTAGAATTCCAAGTTTAACCATATGATTAAGAGAACTTCTAACCGTAGGCGCAGTCAAAGCCAATTTATTTGCAAGCAAGGGGACCGTTACCTGTGGCAATCGCTTCATATAGTCTAATACTTGTAGGCAAGAAAACCTGGCTCGTCCTAATGTTGCTATTTTCCCTTCATCTTGCAAAAACAAATTATTAATAAGATTAGCAGCATCTATCGCCTGCTTTGCAGTTCTATAGATACCGTCTAAAAAGAATTCTAACCAAGTCTCCCATGTGCCCTGCAAGCGAACTTCTTGAAGTAGATCATAATAGACCTGACGGTTTTGCTTGAGATAAAGGCTTAAATACAGAATAGGTTCATCCAGCATGCCTCCCAGACAAAGTAGTAATGGTATTAATAATCGACCCAGCCTACCATTACCGTCTAGAAAGGGATGTATCGTTTCAAATTGAACATGTACAAGGCCTGCTTTTATTAAAAGTGGCAAACTATCATCCTGTAGAAAATTTTCAAAATCAGATAAACACTGATTTAAATGATCCACAGGCGGCGGAACAAACAAAGCATTACCCGGTCTAGTGCCGCCAATCCAATTTTGTGAACGCCTAAATTCTCCGGGTTGTTTACCTGAACCACGACCACCGGAAAGTAGTCTCCCATGAATTTCTCGAAGCAATCTAAGCGATAAGGGAAAATCTTCTTTTAGTCTCTTTAAACCATAGGTGATCGCTTTTACATAATTTGATACCTCTTCAACATCTTCCAGCGATACTTCTGATTTTTGATGATGTTCAAATAGCATTAAATCTGAAAATGAACTTTGAGTCCCCTCAATTTGGCTTGAAAGCAATGCTTCCTTACGCACATACATGTAAATAAAGAGCGCGGTATTGGGGATAGATTTATGCAGACTATTTAACTGCCCCAATGCAAGAGTTGCCCTTTCAAGATAGGGGTAGAGTGTGGCTAAATCCAAAGGAGGCTGTGGTGGCAATTTGGGTGGTAGGTAAGCCTTATACGACTCCCCCCCTACCTTCTGGATGATGTAAGTTCCAATTCTTTGAACCATAACTATCTTTTCTCAGTGTTATTTATAAAGAAAAGATAGCACCCTATCTTTTCTTAGTCAAGCGGTAAAAGAAAAGATAAACAAATTGCTCATAAAATGATCGTTATAATTGTGCTCAAAACAAAGAGACAGTAAGAATAAGCCTATTTCCAATATAAATAATTGTATAATATAACTAATTTTTTATAAAAATTGTACTTTTTAGCACATTAGCGCTAAAAAGTTTAACTTTTAATCCTGTTGCCGCTAAAAAGTTCAACTATTTTGACCTATGGCTCCAAATAAGTTACACTATATACAGATATAAAGACCTAACTGTGTGAAAAAAGCTTATGTTAAACCGAATCTTAGACCTACATTTACCAGAAGGACAAAGCCTTTTTTTATGGGGTGCGCGTAAAACAGGTAAATCTACTTACTTAAAACAACGCTATCCACACAGCCAGTGGATAGATTTGTTAAAAAATGACGTATTGCTTCGTTATACCAAAGAACCCCATCTACTGCGACAAGAGTTATTGGCGCAAGAGTCTGTAGATGCAACACAACCGATTATTATTGATGAAATTCAAAAAGCGCCTGCTTTGTTAGATGAAATCCATTGGCTAATAGAAAATGATCCCGCTCATCGCTATTTTATTTTATGTGGCTCTAGTTTACGTCGATTAAAACATGGCGGTGCTAATTTATTGGGTGGACGTGCGTGGCGACAACTCTTCCCGCCTCTTTGTTATCCTGAAATGCCATCGTTTGACTTAATGCGCATCTTAAATAACGGCTTAATTCCGTCACACTATTTAAGCAACTCTGTACCGCAAAAGTCTTTACAGGCTTATCTGACAGACTACTTAATTCCTGAAGTGCAATGGGAAAGCAGAATTCGCGAATTGGGTGCATTCACCCGATTCCTAGACGCCATTGCTTTTTCTAATGGGGAAATGCTCAATCTGTCTAATGTTGCAAGAGAAGCTGCTGTAGGTGTAAAAACAGTTCAAGCTTATGTGGATCTATTAATAGATATGTTAATAGGCCATCTTATTTTTCCATTTTCTAAGAGTGAAAGTAGACAACTCATTACTAGCACGCCTAAATTTTATTTTTTTGATACGGGCCTAGCCCGTATTCTGAGAGGACAAGCCGCCATCACGCAGCTAAAAGGACCTGAAGTGGGTCACGCATTTGAGCATTATATATTCTTAGAATTATTAGCCTATAAAGAAATTCACAATGCGCTGTTTAAAATCCAATATTGGCGTACTAAGAGCGGCTTAGAAGTCGATTTCATCTTAGATAAAGGTAAAGTCGCTATAGAAGTGAAGTGTACCTCTACTGTAGAAAAAATAGACCTCAAGGGATTGATTGCTTTTGCCAAAGAACATCATCCTG
>VFJT01000036.1 GCA_009885935.1 Gammaproteobacteria bacterium | reverse complement strand
TAATATCTCCTGTAACCACGGCGATAGAGCCAAAGCCTATACGGGTTAAAAACATTTTCATTTGCTCACGAGTGGTGTTTTGTCCTTCATCTAAAATGATAAAAGCATTGTTCAAAGTACGGCCGCGCATATAAGCGAGCGGTGCTAACTCAATACGGTTTTTAGCCAACAGGCGAGTGACTTGTTCTGGGCCTAGCATTTCATATAAGGCATCGTAGAGTGGTCGTAAGTAAGGATCCACTTTTTGCGCTAAATCGCCCGGTAAATATCCTAAACGTTCGCCCGCTTCCACAGCGGGGCGAGTTAAGATAATACGTTCTACCAATTCTTTTTGCAAAGCATCGACTGCCATGGCAACCGCTAAAAAAGTTTTACCCGTACCCGCCGGGCCTACGCCAAAAACGATGGGATTATTTTTTATGGCATTGAGATAATCCTGCTGATTTTCGCCTTTAGCACTTAGGCGACCAGCGCGGTTTAAAATTTCAAATTTTTCCTCATCTGTGCCATTAGGATAAGATAATGTGTCCATTATGCGATCGCCTAATAATAAGTGTATATCGTCCAAAGTTAAGTCTGCATGGTGTTTGGTTTTATCATATAGACCGGTTAAGATTCTAGCTGTTTTAAGCACGGATTCTGCTTCCCCACTGATTTTAAAAGAACCACTGCGTGGTGCAATTATAACCTGTAGACGTTTTTCAATAAAGCGTAAATTCTCATCGAATTGCCCACACAGCTTAGCCAAACGATCGTTGTCAATCGGGCTAAAACTTACTTTTTCTTCGATATATTTACTATTCAATCTTCACCAAATTGTTAGCGGGGTAGTATTTTGATTATAGCAGTTTAATGACCACATCAAATCAATACATTAAAACATTGTTATTAAATAATTTAAACGGTCTCTCCGCGCAGCGAATTGCGTGCACAGGCACTGATACGGACAGATACAATTTGGCCGATTAAGTCCCTAGGCTGGCCTATTAAATCCTTGGGCCCACTAAAGCTAACAGTACGGTTATTTTCACTGCGCCCACTGAGT
>VFJT01000025.1 GCA_009885935.1 Gammaproteobacteria bacterium | reverse complement strand
TTTAGTATGGGCGAAACAGCTAACGATAAAACCCTAAGCGCACAACTGGCTAATCTGGGCGATGTGTATGTGATGGATGCTTTTGCTTGCGCCCACCGTGCGCAGGCTTCCACTTATGGTGCCTTAACTCAAGCCAAAGCAGCGTGTGCCGGTCCTTTGTTGTGTGCCGAGGTTGCGGCATTGGATCGCGCTCTACTTAGTATAGAAAGGCCCTTTTTAGCGATTGTAGGCGGTGCTAAAGTTTCGACTAAATTAACGGTGTTAGAAGCCTTATTGGCTAAAGTGGATCACTTAATCGTCGGCGGTGGCATTGCCAATACCTTCTTAGCGGCGCAGGGTCATGCCGTAGGCAGTTCTTTGTATGAACCCGACTTAGTACCGCTCGCAAAAAAATTATTATCGCCTAAAGTTTTGTTGCCCATCGATGTCGTTGTCGCCACGGAATTATCGGCTACGGCTAAAGCGGTGACTAAAAATTTAGATGAAATAAAACCCGAAGATAAAATTTTAGATATAGGCCCTAAGACCATCGCCTTGTATCAACCCTACATTGCTAAGGCGCGCACCCTCGTTTGGAATGGGCCTGTAGGCGTATTTGAATACCCTGCTTTTGCTGCAGGTACACAAAGCTTAGCAGAAAGCATCGCCGCGAGTTCTGCTTTTAGTTTAGCAGGTGGTGGCGAAACCCTCGCGGCCATAGAGAGTTATCACTTAAATGATAAAATAGGTTATATTTCTACCGGAGGGGGGGCTTTCTTAGAATACCTAGAGGGTAAGAGTTTGCCCGCCATTGAATTGTTGCAACGATGATCGTTTTGATTCTATTATCGTAGGGGCAGCCCCCCGTGTCTGCCCTTTTAAAAAGGATATCTACCATGCGCCGCACTAAAATTATCGCCACCTTAGGACCTGCTACGGACGATCTCAGCGTACTAACGCGTTTGGTCATTGCGGGTGTAGATGCAGTACGCTTAAATTTTTCTCATGGCCATGCCGCAGATCACAGTACGCGCGTTACCCACATCCGTCGCATCGCTGCCGAGCAGAAAAAAATCATCTCTATTATTGCCGATTTACAAGGGCCAAAGATCCGCATTGCCTGTTTTAAAAAAGGCTCTGTAGTCCTGAAAGAAAATGATTTATTTACCTTCGATGCCCAATTGGATGACAATGCCGGCACCGCAAGGAGCGTAGGTCTAAGCTATAAAGATTTACCCAAAGACGTGGTCGCTGGCGATACCTTATTGGTAGATGACGGCCGCCTGAGCTTTAAAGTGCTAGAAGTAAAAGGCGCGC
>VFJT01000216.1 GCA_009885935.1 Gammaproteobacteria bacterium | reverse complement strand
TATCGCCCGATGGTCTTGCTCAACGATATTGTTCAGGTATTTTATCTGCCTCGCCAGTATCGGCATCAAAATGCCTGTCATCATAAACAGGAGTGCCAACTGTAAGTTTAAGCTATCTAGCGCTGCTTTATTCGACCCACTTTCACCCCTCGTTCTGCCATCAACTCGTCTATATCCCTATAACTGATCGCATAAGCTAAATACTACCGCGCAGCCATCAGAATTATCGACTGTTTGAAATGTTTCCATTTAAAGCTTAACATCGCCTTCTCCATATCCCTACAATATCCGGCTACTCTACATCCTTTGACCTGAAATTGCGACAGAACCAATCGGTGGGCTAGCTAGGCTTTAATGGATTCTCACTATCAGTTGAAACTACTTGAATAGATATACGTGGTGATATTTTAAAAAACATATGTTGCAAAAAATCTTTTAATTTCTGCTTGGTTTTTAGCTGTTGTTTTTTTTCAAAAATTGCATTTTCAGTTAATGATTTTTCCTTTGTATGCTCAGTAATTTCTCTAGCATTGTTATTTAGCAAATTTCGATATTCAATAATATCTTTTTGACAAGCGGTTTGTTGTATTTCTTGTGTAATTTCTCTATTTTGTTGTTGATATTCTTTAATTTTAGCAACGAAATTTTCTACTACACCGTTAAGCGCATCTAGTTCAGATTGTAATTGCACAAGTTCTTGATTAACTTTCATATCAGATGGTGATGATATTAATCGCAAAGAATAAAGTTTTAAAAGATTATTAAGAAATTCACATAACGCCTGTTTAGTTTCTTCAGACAGTTCACTTTCTTTGATAGTTAACATAATCAACCTATTAATCTGCAATAGCACATAACTTTATATTTTAACATTTTTTGGTTAGGCAATGCAATGATTTTAGCTGACATTGTTGGGAACATGCTAATTGTTCGGCGTAAGTAACAAGCGATTTGTCCGGTTCTGCTAAATTAACCCTCCGAATAGGAGGATAAAAAGATGCAGAAAATCAAGGTGTTACAGGAGATACGGATAATGAGATTTGAAGAGTTATATGGTCAATGGACGGAAGACAAATTAACACAAGAAGAAGCCGCGCGGATATTGGGGGTAAGCGAGAGGGTTCCGTCGCAAATAAATATCGAGGCTCAGCTAATCATAAGCCAGACTTTCTCTGGGCACAACTAGGCTGCTAAAGCATAAAATTGTTCATAAACAGCCCTGTTTGCAGCATTCGCATATTGTCCTTTTCTTAACATATGATTTAGCATTTCCGTCTCCATGTCCTTATCAATATCCGGCTATTCTACAGCCTTCCCCTGAAATTGCGACAGAACCCAATTTCACCCCGATCGGGACTTTCTGTTTAATTTCTGAACCATTTTTGTTGTAATCATCCCGTTAGGGTTGATTAATGGCGGCAATAATGGAAGATCAAGATTTGAATATCATTAGCAGTAATACCCAATTCAATACTACCGACGAAACACTGATGATGAGCATGCGCTTTAAAAATGGCACTACGGCTAGTACATTATTTCCTTGCCTTCTTCAAAAACTCGTCGTGTGGTTTGCGTTGTGGTGCCAATATTTCAGTCATAAGTACGCTTATAAAATCCCCTTTCCCACATTATAACCGTTAACGCATTATTTGGGAATCTTTAACGCGACGTTCTTTTGAAGAATTTTTTCATCCCGAGAGGGTTGATTTATCATTTATAAATACACCCTAAACCAGCCGCTCCCATTTCTCTACCAATTCAGCATGCTCATTTTCACATTGCTGCAGTTGTTGTTGTAGTTTTTGTAATTGTGAAGATTGTTCTGGCAGATAAAGCGCTGGATCCGTCAATTTATGTTTCAATTCTTTCTGTTTAGCTTCGCATTTTTCAATTTTACGTTCTAGCGCAGCAACTTCCTTACGCGTTTGATAGTCTTCGCTCGTGGCTTGAGGTTTAGTGGATGTGGCTTTTTCATTTTCCACCACAGCTTTTTGCTGGTGCAACCAATCATCATAGCCGCCTACAAACTCTTCTATCTTGCCATCGCCATTAAAAACCATCGTACTGGTCACGGTATTGTCTAAAAAGCTTCTGTCATGACTGACTAGGAGCAATGTTCCCGTATAATCTACCAATAGTGACTCTAGTAATTCTAAAGTTTCTAAGTCCAAATCATTGGTAGGTTCATCTAATACTAACAAATTAGCGGCTTTAGTAAATAATCTCGCTAATAGCAAACGATTGCGCTCACCGCCAGAAAGAGAACTGACGGGAGATCGCGCCCGTTGTGGCGAAAACAGAAAATCCTGCAAATAGGTCATAATATGAATAGACTGACCATTTACCGTAACATATTGATCGCCATAACTGATATTATCGGCGACACTTTTACTTTCATCTAAATGAGCGCGCAATTGATCAAAATAAGCAATTTCTAATTTTGTGCCATGGCGCACAGAGCCTTGCTGTGGCTGCAATTGACCTAATAGCATTCTCAACAGTGTTGTTTTACCCACACCATTAGGACCTATTAGCCCAATCTTATCCCCACGTATAATCGTTGTAGAAAAATCATCCACAATCATTT
This sequence comes from Gammaproteobacteria bacterium, assembly GCA_009885935.1. Lineage (GTDB taxonomy): Bacteria > Pseudomonadota > Gammaproteobacteria > UBA1113 > UBA1113 > VFKP01. The sequence goes on along the minus strand of VFJT01000216.1, from coordinate 12,389 downwards.
TATCCGAGTATTTAAAACTTATCGATTCTGCTTCAATCACTATTTTTCCGGATTGTGCCCCTTTTTGTATTTGTAATTTGGCTGTACCTATCTGTTCACGCCGACTTTGGCGTACTGCACGTAAGCTTTCTAATGCACGTACTCGTCCTTCATTACGCGTACGTCTGGCCTTAACGCCTTGACGGATCCACGCTTCTTCTTGTTTTAGCTTTTTATCAAATTCTCTATTGTGCGTTTGCTCCACTTCCAATTCATGTTGCTTACGGACTAGATAGTGTTGATAATTGCCTGGATAACTGCTTATTTTGCCGCGATCTAATTCCACCATGCGCGTGGCAATACTCTGCATAAAAGTACGATCATGTGTTATAAAAATAACGGTGCCTGTAAACTCTTTTAAAAATTTTTCTAGCCAATCAATCGCTTCTATTTCTAGATGGTTCGTGGGTTCGTCTAAAAGAAGAATATCGGGACTTTTAACTAAAGCTTGCCCCAACAATACTCGGCGCTTTAATCCGCCAGAAAGGCTAGCAACGTCCATATCCGCTGGTAATGATAATAGCGAAATAATGGATTCTATCTTATAAGACACATCCCAGCCATTCTCTTTATCTAAGGCTTGCTGTACCGTATGCAATTCATTCAATGTTTTCTCAGAACTATCATCGGTTAATTTGTGGGTTAATTCCTGATATTGCGCTAGCAGGTGCCCCACTTTACCCAGACCCTGGGTAATGATCTTATACACCGTTCCGCTCATATTGCTAGGAACATCTTGATCTAATTTTGTGATAACAATACCGTTCTGATAGCTGATTTCGCCACCATCTGCTTTGATTTCGCCATTGATCAATTTAAGCAACGTAGATTTGCCCGTGCCATTACGGCCTAAAATACAAAGACGTTCTTTTGCTTCAACCACTAAATCGACCTGATCTAAGAGTGGCTCAGCGCCAAAAGCAATAGAAATATTTTTTAAGTGAATTTGCGACATTTTAACGATAGGTTACCTTTTTTTTCTGAACATGAAGTATACAACACCTCAGCCGTTTTTGCGATAGAGCCCTGTTTCATCCCATAATGTACAAACTCCTTTACAACCCACTAAAAAAGCACGTAAAATCATAATCATATCCATTGGAGACTATACTCATGCAAATAAAAAATACAACCGACCGCTACGGGCTTGTCGCTAAACTATTACACTGGGTCATCGCCCTCTGTGTTATAGGCATGCTGCTGGTAGGCAGCCTATTAGATATCTTGGCAGGCCCTACTCAAGGTGCTGTTTATCTGTGGCATAAATCGCTAGGTATGACTATTTTGGCTTTAATGATCTTCTTTATGCTGTGGTCAGCACGCAATATTAAACCGCGCTACCCAGAGAACATGCCCTTTGCACAATTAACCTTGGCCAAAGTCGTGCGTTATTTATTGTATATTGCCGTCGTTGCTATGTGTTTATCGGGTTGGATTTTTTCTACCGCTAAAGGTAAACCGCCCGTACTCTGGGGTTGGTTTAATTTGCCTGCTCCGTTTGTACCCCTGTCGGATACGTTAGGCCACACCATTAAACAGTGGCATGTTTATTTGGCATGGACTATTTTAGGTTTAGTACTATTGCATACTATAGGCGCGCTGTATCACCATTTTGTGCGTAGGGATAATGTGTTACAAAGGATGTTATAAAAAACGTAGCGACAACCCCCGGTGGTTGCTCTAATAGGGCAGGCACAGGGGCCTGCCCCTACGCATACATTATATCCGCTCAACACCGCCCATCTCGCGTTTTCTCCACGCGATAACGGCCTGTTTTACTGATCACCAAACGCCAATCGTTTTGCATTTGTCTAGTATCGCAATACACGAAGGTACCGTTTTGTTGTTCTTTGCTCACACTAGGCTGATACTGCCAATAATTGCTGCTGGGAAAACCATAAAAGCTTAAGCTACCGCTAGAACCTATGGCGGGTAATACCTTGATGCGATCATCGCTTTGTAAAACTTGATGTTGATTATCATCGTCAAAAAAGACCAATAATCCCTGCGACCAATTTGCGGCATCGCAGGTATTCCCTTTTACCGTTTTACATAACGTTACCACTCGCCCCGACGATAGCGCATAGCTTTCAGCCACCGTGATGGCCGAGGTTAATTGTAACAGCGCGCGTTCAGCATCCGCATAAGCAACCCATTCGCGGTAAGAATAAGTTGCCGCTGTAGCCATGATTGCCACAATCAGCAGTGCGATTAATAATTCGACCAGTGTAAACCCCGCGCGCCGCATACCGAACCTTTAAATAAAATTAATATGCATTTTAACATTTATCGTTTAAATTGCAAATAGACTCGTGCGTAGGGGCAGGCCCCCGTGCCTGCCCTAGATCTGTTATCCTATGGCTAATTTAATACCCTTCGGATAGCCCATGAACACTAAAATAGCCCTGGCCCAAGTCAATTTCTTTGTAGGCGACGTAGACGGCAATGCCGACAAGATGGTGTATTACGCAGGGCAAGCTCGCTCAGAAAAAGCACAACTGATTGTATTCTCTGAATTGGCCTTGAGTGGTTACCCGCCTGAAGATCTCTTATTCAGAGAATCTTTTCACCAAAAGGTAAAAACCGCCCTGCAGCGTCTAGTCGCCACCAGTGCAGACATAGATATCATCTTAGGCGCACCCTGGTTAGACAATAACGCCGTCTACAATGCCTTATTTTATTTGAGCGAGGGCAAAATACTGGCTTATTATGCCAAACAATGCCTACCCAATTATGGTGTGTTCGATGAGAAACGGTATTTTACCCCTGGCGATAAAGCGTGCATCGTGCATCGTCACGATTTAGCGATGGGCTTAGTCGTTTGCGAAGATCTATGGCATAGCGGTCCTGCCACGCAGGCCTTTTCCGCTGGGGCAGACTGTTTGATCAGTATCAATGCCTCCCCTTACGATCACTACAAACCTACACAACGCTTAGATATTCTACGACAACGACAACTGGAAGCGCCGCTGCCTATTATCTATGTGCAAAGCGTAGGCGCACAAGATGAATGTGTGTTTGACGGCGGTTCCCTGGTGTTAAACCAAAAAGGCGATGTCATCCTAGAAGCGCCTTATTTTAAAGAGGGATTATCTTATATCAAATGCCAAGGACAGAAGTTCACCTCCTTAGAGAAAAAAATAACTGCCGTTACAGAAGAAAGTCTCATCTATGATGCTCTGCGTTTTGGTGTAGTCGATTATGCCGAAAAAAATAATTTTCACGGTGCTTTAGTGGGCTTATCCGGTGGCATTGATTCTGCCTTAACGCTAACACTAGCCTGCGATGCCTTAGGATGCGATCACGTAGAAGCGGTATTATTACCATCGCGCCATACCAGTGTAGAGAGCATGGACTTGGCATTAGAACAGGTGCGTCTATTAGGCGTTAAACATTCTATCTTCTCTATAGAACCTACTTATGAAGCCTTAATTAGCACTTTAGGCGATCGTTTAAGCAAAGATGAAACGGATCTACCCCATCAAAACGTACAGGCGCGCGCGCGCGGTGTTTTGTTGATGGCTTTAGCCAATCAAACGGGCAAAATTCTTTTAACCACCGGCAATAAAAGTGAAATGGCCGTGGGCTATGCTACCTTATACGGCGACATGGCCGGTGGTTTTGCCGTATTAAAAGATGTCTATAAAACGTGGGTCTATCGCTTATCGCGTTACCGCAATAAACAGCAGTATGCCATTCCTGAGAAGGTCATTACCCGCGCGCCTAGCGCAGAATTAGCGCCGGGGCAAACAGACCAAGATAGCCTACCGCCTTATGATGTGTTGGATCGTATTCTGGAAGCCTATATAGAAGGTGAAAAAAGTATCGCCGATATCGCTGCATCCGGTTTTGCCAGTCTAGACGATATTAAGCGCGTGATAAAAATGCTCTATCGCGCCGAATACAAACGCCGTCAATCGGCACCCGGAATTAAAATAACCACTTGCGCCTTTGGCCGCGAGCGCCGGTACCCCATCAGCCAAGGATTTGTATGAGCCGCTATCTAAATTTATTCAATATCCTCTTACCTGCTGCCACGATATTAACGCCCAATCAACGCTTAGCCGCCTATTTACGCAAGCAATACAATGAAAGCCAAAAAACGGCTGTTTTTAATAGTGCCGATATACTACCTATCAATGCTTGGCTGCAGCGCTTATATGAAACCGCTTTAATGCAGCAATGGAGCTATAAAATTGTTTTAACGACAGAAGAAGAGTTGGTCTTATGGAAACAAATCATTCACAAACACCCTATGGCCACTGCTCTACTGTCTAAATCGCATAACACCGCTAAACTGGCACAGAAGGCGTGGGAATTAATGCAACACTGGCAGTTACCTATTAGCGCTTTAGAACACAGTCACCACAGCGAAACCGAACAATTCTTGACATGGTTAAGTCCTTTTAAAAAAGCTTTAGCCACGCACGATTGGCTAACCTTGCCCGAGCTGCCTCTGCATTTGCAATCTCATTTACCCATTTCCTATTGTCAGACTCTACCCGCTTTGCATCTGGTAGGTTTCGATGAAATACCGCCTGTTATTAAGACTTTCTTGGATACTTTAGAACAGCGTGGTGTTAGCGTAAATACGTATACAATAAGGAAGGGCGGCTCGCGAGCCGCCCCTACAGCCGCCCCTACAAACATTGACTATGCAAACACCTATAAACTCAATTGTAAAAACAGTTTAGAAGAATTAAAACTAGCCTTGCATTTTGCGCAAGATGAATTAAAAAAAAACGCGCGAGCTCGTATAGGCATTGTCGTTCCAGAATTAGTGCAGCATCGTAGTACTATAGTCTCCCTGTGTCAAAAACTATTTTATGCCGATGCTCATTTTCAAGAAGCCGAAAACAATCCTTTGGTCAATATCTCTGGCGGCATCCCCTTAAGCGATACGGTGTTGCTACAAAGTGTTTTTACCGTCTTAAAAATAAAGTCTTATCACATCGCTGTTCCCGATCTATACTGGCTGTGGCATTCGCCTTATTTCAATTTTGGCACCCATAATGCTATGCGCCCCTTGTTGGAACAACGTTTATGTAACGAATATAATAAATACATCCGTCATGGCACCTTAATGCACTTTTTACAAAAACAATACTCTTTGAAAGATAAGACAGAGGCCGAGTTCCCTCGTTTTTATACCGCCTTAAAAGTGCCTCCCAGCCACAATCCCAGTGCTAAGAGTCATCACACGTGGGTGCAGATCATTCACCGTTACTTGCTCGATTTAGGCTTTCCTGGACAGCGTACTTTAGTAAGCTCTGATGTGCAGCGAATCCACGCTTTTGAAGAAGTACTACGCACTTTTGCCTCTTTAGATACGGTAGAAGAGAAAATTTCTTTTGATGAAGCCTTAACGCAATTGCAGTATCTGTGCCAGCAAAAATTATTCCAGGCTAAAACTCAGGATGCGCCTATACAAGTGTTGGGCTTATTAGAAGCAAGCGGTCTAGAATATACACATTTGTGGATCACCGGCTTAAATGAAGGTGTTTTTCCAGCCAATCCACGCCCAACGCCTTTATTGCCCATCAGCCTACAAAAAAAATTGGCGATGCCGCATGCCGATGCCACACGCGAATTTAATTTTGCGCAAAAATTATTAACGCGTTTGCTAACGCATAGCGATTCTGTCATCTGTAGTTACAGTGAAGAAAATAACGATATTACTCTACGCCCTAGCTCTTTAATAGCGACCTTGCCTTTATTCAACAGAGCCAAACTGCCAATTCACTTAGAAGAAAAGATCCAAATTGCGCTCAAAACAGAATATATTAACGATTCCCTAGGCTTAAGCCTTGCCACAGATACCTCCGTTCGTGGCGGCAGCACTTTATTTAAACTACAAGCACAATGTCCTTTTAAAGCGTATGCCAGCTTGCGCTTACAAGCCGAAGAAAACAATTATCCAGGCTTAGGGCTATCGCCCGCCTTGCGCGGCACTGTGGTACACACTGCATTACAGCATTTCTATCAAACTATAAGCTCGCAATCCCAGTTATTGGCTTTATCTAAAGAAGAACAGCAGCAACTGTTACAAGAAGCCTGTCAAAACGCCTTGGATCGCTTACACGAGCAACAGCCGCCATCAGAATACAGCCGTCATTATGGCTTGGAGCTAGCGCGCTTAGAAAAATTATTAGCCCTGTGGCTAGAGCAAGAAAAAACGCGGCCGCATTTTACCGTCATCGCCACCGAAAAACGCTTAGAAGTCGATTTTTCAGGCTTACAATTTAAGGTAACCATTGATCGCATCGATACATTAGACGATGGCAGCGAAATCATCATCGATTACAAAACAGGCCAGGCGCACATCAGCGATTGGTTTTCAGAGCGCCCTAATGAACCGCAGATGCCCTTGTATTGCAGCGTGTATGACAGCGACATCCAAGCCATGGCCTTTGCCAAGGTCAATTTACAAAAGATTGGCCTGGAAGGCATAGGTGCCGTAAACGATGACTGGCCTGCTATTAAGCGTTTAACCTTCACCACAGTGAAAGGCGAGGATCCTTGGCAACAACAAAAAATGCTATGGCGTCAGCAATTAATGCTGTTGGCCAACGAATTTAAACAGGGTTATGCAGCCGTTACACCTAAAGAAGGTGAAAAAACCTGTGAATATTGTCATTTACCGTCTTTGTGCCGTATTCGCTTACATCAGAATGTGAGGAGTCAAGAATAATGGCTAGGAATTACCTTTTCTCTCATAACCGTCATTGCGAGCCAGTGAGCGCAGCGAGCAAGGCGAAGCAATCCAGGAAAATCCTTATAGATGAAAATAACTATCATTATGACAGGACCAATAAAACAACGCGGTACTTAGATATATCAGGTTTTAACCCCTGGATTGCTTCGCAAGCTCGCAATGACGGTTCACAGCTAATGAATCTATCTCATAGGGAAAATATATTATGATGGAAGCGCAATTAGCCTTGGATCAAAAAAATCGCCTATTAGCGCTTAATGTAGAAGAATCTTTTATCGTACAAGCACCCGCTGGATCCGGTAAAACAGAATTGTTGATGCAACGCTTTTTAGCACTATTGGCTTATCGCGTAGATGCGCCCGATAGCGTGTTGGCTATTACCTTTACCCATAAAGCGGCTAGGGAAATGAAAGAGCGTATTTTAATAGCCTTAGAAAACGCTGCAAAACCTGCTCCCAATGAAGCACACAGCAAACAAACTTGGCAATTGGCGCGCGCGGTGTTGGATAAAGATAAAACTTTACATTGGAATTTACTTAACCAACCTTCGCGTTTAAAAATACAAACCATCGATGCCTTTTGCCTAAGCCTAACGCAAGCCATGCCTATACTGTCTACCTTGGGCGCAGAGCTGGATATCAGCACCGACCCTGCCCCGTATTATATCATGGCAGCAGAAAATCTATTGGCGCATTTAGAAACCGACAGCCCATTAGCACCTGCACTGTCGACATTATTGCATCATTTAGACAATCAGCAAGAAAGAACCAAAAACCTTTTGGTTGAAATGTTGAAAATACGCGATCAATGGCTACCTTATTTGGTGGGCAATTTTTCCTCTTCTTTATCGGTTTATTTACAGAATAGTTTGCAACACTTGATCGGCGATAATCTACATTATTTACAGCTACAAATACCGCTTGGCATGAAAGCATTATTATTACCGCTCATGCGTCATTTTAACCATAAGCCTATGGATGATTTGCAAGAAGCAACCCTAAGCGATTGGCAAGATCTGGCCGCACGCTTGCTGACCAAAACAGATACGTTGCGTCAGCGCTGGGGGAAAGATTTTGCCGACTTTGATAAAGATTTTTTGTCTGGATTACGTCAGCATTTAGAAGATAATCCAGAGTGGCTGCATTTATTAGTACAAATACAAAGAATACCCATCCTAGACAATCACGATCCTTCTTATGCCCTATTACAAGAATTGATTGTGTTATTACCTTATTTGGTGGCGGAATTAAACTTGGTTTTCCAAGAAGAAGAACGCATCGATTTTTCTGCTGTTGCAGAACATGCTCTAGTGGCATTAGGAGACGATGAAGCCCCTACCGATCTCGCTTTGGCTTTAGATCAAAAAATTCAACACATTTTAATCGATGAATTTCAAGATACCTCTATCACCCAATTTCGTCTATTGGAAAAACTCATTGTGGGTTGGCAGGCAGGCGATGGTCATACGCTGTTTTTAGTCGGCGATCCCATGCAATCGATCTACCGTTTTCGTCAGGCTGAAGTCAGCTTATTTTTACGGGTTAAAGAGCAAGGTTTAGGTCCGTTGCAGTTAACCCCCTTGGCCTTGATGGCCAATTTCCGCTCTACAGATGCCATTGTGAATTGGAATAACCATGCCTTTACAACACTATTTCCCGCCAATGACAACATGGACAATGGTGCTATTACCTATCATACGAGTTTTGCAATTAAAAAAAGCGATAGCCCACACAGTATTTTCCCTTTGGCTTTTGATAAAGGCGACAGAGCAGGACAGGCCAAAGCCATTAGCCGTATAATTCACGATATTTGGGCTATAGACAACAAAAAAACCATCGGCATTTTGGTCAAGGCACGCAGTCACTTGCCTGAAGTATTAGCGCAGCTGAATGCCGAGCGCATTCCCTATCAAGCCGTAGAAATTGAGTATTTACACAATAAAGAAACGGTGCAAGACTTGTTATCACTCAGTTTAGCGTTATTAAATTTAGCCGATCGCTTATCGTGGCTATCTGTATTGCGCTGCCCTTGGCTTGGGTTTTGTTTAAATGACCTAACCCACATTGCCAATGCACCCGCAAAAACAATTTACGAAGCCTTGAAGCAACGCAATACTTTTAATTTATTATCTGACGACGGGCAAAGACGCCTTAGTTTACGTTTACCCGCCTTACAAAAGAGCCTAGAAAACCTAGGTGTTTTTAGCTTTAGTGCGTGGATAGAAAATGCTTGGCGCGCTTTAGAAGGCCCTCGTTTATTGGCAGATGACAATGCGCTGAACGAATGCGAGTTGTTCTTTTCTACCTTAAGACAATTTGACCATGACGGCATTTGGCCACAACCGCAACAATTAAAAAACAAATTCGCTACTTTATTTGCAACACCGCTGGATATGGAAAAATCGCCATTACAAGTGATGACTATACACAAGGCCAAAGGCTTAGAATTCGATTGCGTGATTTTACCGCGTTTAGAGGCATCCCCCCCCGTAGAAAAAAAACCATTACTGACTTGGTTAGAGCGTACCCGTAGTAACGGCAGCACAGACTTATTATTAGCGCCTATTCCTGCCTTAGACGAAAGCAATGCCCCTTTATACGATTATATACGCCGTAAAAACAAAGCTAAATTCAGCTTTGAAAACACACGTGTGTTGTATGTAGCCGCTACCCGGGCAAGACTTAGCCTCTATTTACTCTATGGCATAGATCTAAAAGACAATATAGTCAAAACACCGCTAAAAGGCAGCTTTTTGCATGAGTTATGGCCACTATTCCAACATGAGGTGATACAGCATCGGCAAGCGGCTTTGTGTTTTATCGATGAAACGCCCGTAAAAAATGATGTGTTTGTTGAAACCCCCATCTTGTTAAAACGTTTTTCTGTAGACTATAACCTTCCTGTAATACTGGATTTAGACTCCAGCTCGAAAACAGAGAGCACATACACTAAATTTTCTTTTTCTATTTTAAACGATACTACAGCGCAACAGGTAGGCACCGTTTTGCACCGTATTTTATATCTTCTTAGCCAGCAAGGTCCAGAAGCCTTGCAGGAAGCAGCCACTACCTATCATGCACTTTATTTAAAGCGCCAATTGCTGGCTATAGGTGTACATAAAGATCAGATAGAAACGGCTATAGAGTCCTTATCACAAGCATTATTAGCCCTACGTAAAGATGAGCGCGCCGCTTGGATCTTAAGTCAAAAACACTTAGAGGCACATTCAGAGTATGCCTTAACCGGCAAGGTTGAAAAAGGGTATCAGCAATTTTTTATCGATAGAACTTTTATCGATGAAAAAGGTCAACGCTGGATCATCGATTATAAAACCAGTCAACCTAGATCCGATGAAAGCATCCAAGATTTTTATAACCGTGCGCAATTAGACCATGCCGATCAATTAACCACCTATGGAGCTTTATTGGCACACTGTGATGAACGCCCTATTTATTTGGGTTTATATTTTCCGCTGTTTCAGGGTTGGCATAGTTGGTGTTATAGAACTCGCATACTGGAAGATATAGACCTATAAACTTTTTAGAAAACACCAAGCAAAACGTACACAGAGCTTAGAAAGTGCTGCTCGGACACGCCGTGAACCCATCCCTGGGGGCTCGGTCGCGGCATCCTGCCGCTCACGGTCCTCGCAGCTACTTCCTAAGCTCTGTGTACAGCGCATCTTTCAAGGACAATGGGTAATTCTAATTAAAGTAAAATGATTGAATGATTAAGATTGAATCAAAAATGTGCCTTCGGAATCAGAATGAAGCAAAAGCTAGAGGCTGCAGGTGAGCGGTTCAAACCGTGAGCGGCAGGATGCCGCGACCGAGCCCCCAGGGATGGGTTTACGGCGTGTTTGAACAAACCACCTGCAGCCTCTAGCTTGTTCTATAATCATTCGGAACCTTTATAAACATAGTTGGTGTTATAAAAAAATTATTGTATACTCATAATTATTTAATTGGATGTTTATAGATGCCTGTAACTATATTTGAAATCGCAACTTATTTGGGAGCTACCGCATGGGCACCTCCAATTATCGGGTTGGGACGTAGATTCTTCACGCAACCACTTATTACTGTCCTTCCAGATAATACAAGCCTACAATTAGGTTTTGGAGGAATAGGAATGGGACCTACTTTCGCTATAAAACTATTTGTAAATACAGACAAGAAAGACGCTCTGGTTGATTTTACAGGTGTTGAGATTAGGCATACTGATGGCTCTACTTATAATTTTGAATGGTCTGGAATGTATGAATATTTCAGTGAAATAAGAAATGATTTCGGTGAAAGACAAATAGTACATCGTGATACAAAACCGATTGCAATTAAATTGAGCGCATCATCCCCAGTCGAAAGATTATTTAGCTTTCGGGAAACTAGATTTATTAAGTCTTTTACGCCTATTTTTAATGAGTTAAATGAGTATCAAACTTATCTGCAAAATAAAGACCCCGATTATTATGACCAATTTCTTAACTCAGAAAAATTTGATCACTACCTAAAATTTATGAGAGAATCTTTCTGGTGGAAAGCAGGATCATATACAGTAACGTTTCCTATCCATTCTCTCTCTTCTACAAAATTAGTGCCCCATTCATTTCAATTTTATTTAAAGCAAGATGATATTGATTCTCTAAAAAGTAATCTTGACAAAATAAAAGCGGCCTATGAATTTTCTATAAAACACCAAAAAGTAGAAAATTTTACTGCTACACCTGTTATATGGAACTTCAGACACCCAACATTAGAGCATCTAAAGAACAAGGGGAACACTGCATGAACAAAAAAAACTCATCCACACTCAATATCCGCAATAGCACTGCAGAATTTTTAATTTTTACCCAGCAAGTCGGTAAAGAAGGTATTGCTGTACGTTACGAAGAAGATACCATTTGGCTAACCCAAAAATTAATGGCAGAATTGTTTGGTGTCAGCATCCCAACTATTAATGAACATCTAAAAAATATCTTTGAATCCAAAGAGTTAGCACCCGAGTCAGTTATTCGGAAATTCCTAATAACTGCCGCCGATGGAAAAAATTATAACACGAATTTCTACAGTCTAGATGCGATTATCTCAGTTGGCTATAGGATCAATTCTGTGCGCGCCACCCAGTTCCGGCAATGGGCTACTCAAGTTTTACGAGAATTTGCGATTAAAGGGTATGTCTTGGACAAAAAACGGCTCGAGAATGGCGCATTTTTAGACGTAGACTATTTTGAGCATTTATTAGCTGAAATACGAGAAATACGCCTCAGCGAGCGGCGGTTCTATCAAAAAATCACTGATATTTACACCACTTCTGTAGACTACAATCCAGAGGCACCTACTACCAGAGACTTTTTTGCCAAAGTTCAAAACAAACTGCATTATGCGATCCACGGCCATACCGCTGCGGAATTGGTTAAAGAGCGCGCAGATAGTGTTAAAATTAATATGGGCTTGACGGCTTGGGAGAACGGGCCACAGGGGAAAATTCTTAAAACAGATGTTGCCATAGCCAAAAACTATTTGAATACTGAAGAATTAACAGCATTAGGGCGAATCGTGAATGCTTATCTCGATCTTGCCGAAAGCCGCGCCCAAAGAAAAATCCCCATGACAATGGAAGATTGGGCGAAACGATT
>VFJT01000179.1 GCA_009885935.1 Gammaproteobacteria bacterium | reverse complement strand
GGCGGCAGTAAAACTTGGTGCAGTGCCGGTTTGCCTTTTAGCTACAACAACCCCTAAACTAATATAAGGCTATTTATGACATCATTAGATCCCACTCTTTTTGAAAAAGCGCGCGCGGCATTGAAGCATTCTTATTCGCCCTATTCTCGTTTTCCCGTAGGCTGTAGTCTTAAAACCGCTAGCGGGAAATACTATACCGGTGCCAATATAGAAAACGCCTCTTATTCAGTCACCTTGTGCGCCGAGGCAGTGGCTATAGCGCAAATGGTTCATCAAGGCGAAAAAAAGATCGCTGAAATTTTTGTCATCGGCAATGGCGATGCTTTATGCACCCCCTGCGGCGCTTGCAGACAACGCATTCGTGAGTTTGCCCCTGACGATACCCTCATTCACATAGGCGACCCGAATGGCCATCGCGCCACTTTCACCTTGGGCGAATTATTGCCGCATTCTTTTGGTCCACACAATCTGGAGCATAGTCATGACTGAAGCTGCTTTTAATGCTAAAACCTTTATCCAAAAACAAAAACCCAACTTCACCCCTAAACTAGGCTTAATTTTAGGCTCTGGATTAAGTGAAATTGCAACCAGCCTAGAAGACGCTACCGTCATACCGTATGGCGATATTCCAGGATTTATACAAACCACCATCAGCGGCCACGCGGGTGTATTAACCCTAGGATATCTGAATGGCGTACCTGCCGTTTGCCTGCAAGGGCGCATCCACTATTATGAAGGCTTTAATAACGAAACCGTTAAAACCTATATACGCACTCTAAAATTATTAGGCGCGGAAATTCTATTTCTCACCAATGCCGCAGGCTCCTTACACCAAGACGTTCCTGCAGGCAATCTCATGATGATAACCGATCACATCAATTTTCAGGGCCATAATCCTTTGATTGGTCCCAACGATGAAGCCTTCGGCCCCCGCTTTTTTGGCATGGAAGAAGCGTATGATTTAGAACTGCGCGAACTCTTGACTACGGTTGCTAAAAATTTAGAGCTACATTTAGCACAAGGCATTTACGCTGCTCTATTAGGCCCCATGTTTGAAACCCCCGCCGAGATCCGTGCTTTGCGTTTATTGGGTGTAGATGCCGTCGGCATGTCTACGGTTCCCGAGGTTATAGTCGCACGTCATTGCGGTTTACGCGTAGTGGCCGTATCCGCTATTACTAATTTAGCTGCGGGAATGAACAAAGAAGCCTTAACCCATGAAGACACCTTGCTGCACGGCCAAAAAGCCGCGAAAATCATGCAGAAGCTTATTTTTGGTTTTACTAAGGGGTTATAATCATTTCTATCGTAGGGGCGGGCCCCTGTGCCCGCCCTATTAGGGCAGACACGGGGGTCTGCCCCTACGAACAACACTGTTCTACTTTTTCAGGAGTTAGCACCATGCATAATACACGAGAAACTCAGTCTGCAATTGAAGCTGCGCGCACAGCCCCTTTAGAATCGAGTCTGGTGGCGTTATTACGCGGCTTGATTGATTTAACGTATCTAGGTGAGGATGACGATAGCGCCATAGATGAATTGTGCGCTAAGGCTAAGGGTGTGGCTGCAGTATGCGTTTATCCACAGGCTATTTCTAGAGTTAAGCATAAACTAGCCGATAAAAAAATGAAAATTGCCACCGTCGTTAATTTTCCAGAAGGCAACGCTCATTTAGATACAGTGCACCAGGAAATTGATGCGGCCATAGCGCTGCATGCCGATGAAGTCGATGTAGTTTTGCCCTATCACGACTTTATCAATGGCGAGTTTCACACAGTCAATCAATTTTTAGTTGCGGTGCGTAAGCGCTGTGGCAATAAAGTCTTAAAAATCATTATTGAATCGGGCGCCTTGCAAAAACCTGCACTCATACGCTTGGCAGGACAAATGGTCATAGACAGCGGTGCTGATTTTATTAAAACCTCTACCGGTAAAATTGCAGTCGGCGCTACCTTAGAAGCCGCCTATACGCTATTAACCTTGATTGAACAAAG
>VFJT01000125.1 GCA_009885935.1 Gammaproteobacteria bacterium | reverse complement strand
TAATATGATGGGTCTAATGAAGGATCTCCGCTGGCAGGTTCACTGCTAGATCCGCTAGCAGGTACCTTATTGCCTGGCTTATCCTTATATGTTTCGCGATTGACATCTTGTACCCAATTTTTATCGAGCTTCGTTTGAGCGGTTCTGAAATTAGATAGAAATAAAGCTTTTTCACTATCTGGTTGTATTTTTTGAGGCGTTTGTTCCTTCTTCTTACCTTTTTTTCCTTCTTTAGGCGAATCTACACCTATACTTACATCAGACTTATTCAAGCTGCTTATCAAGACCCCGTTCTGCAAACATTCATCAGAGTAGGTTCTGCCACCTGCTTCTTTCAAACCATGCATACGTTCTCCCACCATTCCCAGCTGAGTTTCTTTAGAACCTGCCAACCAATAATTCGATACTTCCATCCAGGTTTCTTTCTCGTTGGGCGCCATCTCGCGGGTGACAGCATCTTCTAAAGCCTCTGCTGACCACTCAATTGTTGAATCTGCCAATTTTGCTGCCTGAACATGCATGCGTTGTCCTTCGCTGGTCCCATAGAAAAACATCTTTTCCTTGCTTCCCCGGATGCGCGCTAAATAATGACGGGGCTTGCTTCCGTCTATCACGCTTATCGCATCTATCGCTTTTTGTGCTTTACTAATTTCTTTGCTATTAGGATCAGATTTAAAATGTTCTATTATACGTGTTACGGTAGAACCTTCTTTTTCTAACTGGTGGACAGGACGAGTTTTACGATCCTCTTTTAAGAGTAGCATACGTTTTGTCTGCGCGGGCGTTAATTCGTCATCCATGAATTTAAGTATTTTTTTTGCCTCTAGATTGTCGTTTGTTTTTTCTTCATCGCATTTTTTTACGTCATCAAGGCGAACAGGACACTCATGCTTTTGCTTCTGTAATTCTTTGAAGAATTTCCTGATAAAAGCCAGGTATTTAGGATCTCCTATCTCAGAAGCTTTATTAAATTTTTCCGCTAAGTTATTGAATTTTGTTTGTTGCTGTTTACTTGATAACGTATCATAATATTTCGGATCGTTTTTTAGCTTATGATAGGCGTCTTGAAGTTTCTCCAAAGTCCATAGATCCACTTGCCAGGGATCAATCGGCCTCTCTTCGGCTTTTTCAGATACTCCTCTTCTTGCTTTTCCCGTACAACTACTAGCAGATGGTACTGGCACACTGTCTTTTTTTTCTTCTTTGCCTTTGCCCTTACCGTTATGAGTTTTAACTGCTTTACGTACCATATTATTGCCTCGCTTAAAATTATCCATAAAAATTAATCTTTGTGGATGCTATTATACCAATTAAAGCTTAATGAAATATTAAAAGAATTCTTAAGAGAATAATAAACTCAGGGATTGACGGAAAATAAGGTGCTATTGCAAAAATAAGATTTTTACCACCCTAGGCAATGATTTTAGTAATGAGAGCATAACATGGCAACGAAAAAATTTAAAAGTACTGGCGCCCCATTCAAATGGAAGCATTTTGAGAGCGATATTGTCCGTGGTTAGTCCGATGGTATGGCCGTTATGCTTTATCCTATAATGAATTTTATCAAAAAAATCATATAGTTATGTACAATTATATAAAATTTTGACCCCAAGAGGGCTATTTAAGTTGAAAAATGAATCAT
>VFJT01000055.1 GCA_009885935.1 Gammaproteobacteria bacterium | reverse complement strand
CTCAATCATTGTGACCATTCCTCCACCCAGTCACTGGCCATTTTGCTCAAGAATTCCGCGATGCTAATACCGCCATCGCCTATATAAACTGCTTTTGCTTTGGGATATTTCCTCATAAATGCATGGAGTCCCCCTGGAAATTTTTGCCTTCCACTTTTGACTTCTAGAGCAAAAATATTTGCACCGCTTAATAAAATAAAATCGACTTCTGGATTTTGATCGTCCTTGCCTTCACGCCAATAAAATAATCGATCTTCTGAAGAGATAGTATTGATCAAATGAGCGCCTACGGCACTTTCAACCAGACGGCCCCAATACGTTCTATCTGCTTGTGCTTCAGTGAAAGAATAATCTGAAAGCGCTGATATAAATGCTGTGTTATAAACCTGCCATTTAGGGGGTGACTTGCGTCTTCCAATTTCTTGTGGGGCATAATTCATCAACCCTGCCAGTAACTCCGCTTTGGATAACAGCTGCTGATAGTCTGCCAGCGTTGTCGTATTACCCGCGTCATGTAGTTGTCCTAGCATTTTATGATAAGCTAGGATTTGTCCAGAAAAAGACGTACCAAGCTTAAATAAGCTCTCCAGTAATGCCGGTTTATGGATTCGAGCCATCTGCAAGATATCGTTGTGTATGTAAGGTTCAATATAAGCCGTTCTGATTTCATTTTTCCAACGAGGCTCATCCTGCATTCTGTTAACAGGGCCTGGATAGCCACCAAAATAGATATATTCATCTAAGTTAAGATCAAAGGCAGTCTGCATTTCTTGATAGGACCAGTGGGTCATGTGAATTTGTTCATAACGCCCCAGTAAGCTTTCTGTGAGACCCTTTTGCATCAGCCAAGGTGAAGATCCCAGTAATACGACATGCATACGCACGTTAGTACGCCTGTCGGCATCCCAAAGTCCTTTAACCACTTCAGACCACCGTGGAATCTTCTGAATTTCATCAATAACCAGCACAAAAGGGTTAGGCTGTTTTAAGGGTAGTGTTTGTGCTTTGATTCGAGCTTTGTTCCATACCTCAGTCAGCCACCCGGCAGTGGGTGTTATGCCTAAACGAGGTGCTGTGGTATCACTAAGCATATCTATGCTCAGATCCATTGCGTTTGGATCATCCACTGCAATGAAATGGTAGGCGTCATCGGGATATTTATCTAATATTTGCTTGATCATATAGCTTTTGCCTACACGGCGTGGGCCCGCAACGATAATGATACGATCAGGCGGCTCAGCTAGCCATTTGCCTAAAATTTGGGCTTGGGAGCGTTCAAATCTCATAATTTACCTTATTGAGTGACTATACTCAATATTATAAATGAGGCTTAGAAATTTAGCAAGCCATTATTTAACATATTGAGTGACTTCACTCAATATGTTAAATAATGGTGCCGAGGAGAGGACTCGAACCTCCACAGGGTTTCCCCCACAAGTACCTGAAACTTGCGTGTCTACCAATTTCACCACCTCGGCCTAGGCTGCGATACTAGCCTGGGGTATGGAGAGTTGTCAATTGACAATACAAAAATTTTCCCGCCGAGGATTATCAAAAGAGTATTAAAGAGTTGGCGGCTCTTTCTGTTCAAAAGGGCACGTTCCCTGTAGATTGGAAGGTAGACTTCCAAATTGCAGGGTTTTTCTTGACTTTTAACAAAATACCCTGTAAATTGGAAGGTAGACTTCCAATTTACAGGGTATTTTATGCAAAGAGCAGCTTATCTTAAACAAATAGTCCAGGCTTTTAAGGTTTTCCCGGTAGTGGCTTTATTGGGGCCTAGGCAATGTGGCAAAACGACATTGGCCCGGGATTATCTGGCACAATTTGCGCCCAATTTCTCCTCTAACCATTATTTCGATTTGGAGGATATAACCGATTTATCGCGTTTGATTGAATCCAAGCTGGCCTTGAAAGATTTGAGCGGCTTGATAGTGGTGGATGAGGTACAACGTTTACCTGAACTTTTTCAAACCCTACGTGTTCTAGTCGATGAGCCGCAAGCACAGAGGCAGTTTTTAATTTTAGGCAGTGCCTCGGCTGAATTGATCCGCCAATCCTCCGAGACTTTGGCTGGGCGCATAGGCTACATTGAGATTACACCTTTTTCTTATTCTGAAACACATGACTTGGATAGATTGTGGTTCAGGGGTGGTTTTCCACGATCTTATTTGGCGGAAAATGATGAAGGCAGCGTACTGTGGCGAGAAGCCTATATCCAAACTTTTTTAGAAAAAGATATTCCTAATTTGGGGATCAGTATTGCGCCGCTGCAATTGCGCCGCTTTTGGATGATGTTGGCGCATTATCACGGCAATCTATTCAATGCCTCGGAAATGGGGCGTTCCCTGGGCGTTTCGCATAAAACAATACGCCATTATGTGGATATTTTAACGGGAACCTTTATGGTGAGAGAATTACAACCATGGTTTGAGAACATCAGTAAAAGACAAGTTAAAACCCCTAAGATTTATTTTCGGGATAGTGGTTTGTTTCATTCATTGTTGGGTTTAGATGCTGCTACATTGCAGGTGCATCCTAAATTGGGTGCTTCATGGGAAGGTTTGGCTTTGGAGGAAATTATTCGTTATCATGGTGCCAAAGTGGGACAAGCCTATTTTTGGCAAACACAGGGTGAGGCTGAGTTAGATTTATTGATCTTCAAACAAGGTAAGCGTTTAGGCTTCGAATTTAAGTACAGTGCTGCACCGCGATTAACAAAGTCTATGAAGATTGCTTTTGCTGATCTGCATTTGGATGAATTAACGCTGATTTCTCCGGGTGATCATGACTTTAGATTGAGTGAAACAATACGCGCAAGCGGCTTGCAGCAGTATTTGACTGAATGAAGAATGGGTGTATAATTCGAACCATTAAATAATAATATGGGCATTAGCGGTGAATTTAGCGGAATTAGAACAACAATCTAAAAAAGCTTGGCAGTGCTATCAAAAGGACGAGTATAATCGGGCGTTAGAAATTTTCAAAGAGAATTTTGCAGCGTTAGAACAACTTCGGCAAATGCAGAAGAGTAAACAAGAAAAACACCTTTTTATCAGCGTTTACCTTAACACCGTGCATGGAATGTCTTTAACCTACGTTGATATGAATGAAAAAGAAAAAGCTAAGGAGGTTGTAAACAAACTGCACCAAGACTTCTATAAATCTTTTATAAAACAAATGAACACGGGGCAACGACGGCATTTAAAATATATCGCGGGTCTAGTTTTGTTTTTGTGTGGTGATTTTAGTGCAGCCATCCCAATGTTACGTGCAGCACTTTGTGACGAAGAACAAAACAGTTCTTGGACTGAAAAACAACTGACAAAAATCTTTAAACAGTATATTATTTGCTTAGATCTAGACAAGGGAATTTTAAGCGCTCAGGATAAAGCCTTAATTAAGAACGTCCATGATGGCAAGTCATTTAAGCCCTGGCAAAAACAACTCACAAAAATTATCCGTGAAGATCTGAAACACAAAGGGCCCTGGCAAAAAGAGGTAGATGTTCTTTTTGACCGGTTACACGCACAGAATTCTGATTTTTCATTAGTATTAAAATCTTTTTCAGAAATAATCGTAAACATAGAACAGGAATGGGGTAAAGAAATTTATGCTTATAATAGTGCGCTTATTGGTTACATGCAATGTGTTGAGAAATTACAAAGAGTAGAAGAACTGCAACAGTGCATAGAAGAATCGCATGGATTCATAGAAGAAAAAGTAAATGCTAGCAACCAGGATTTACATTTACTGACTCATTACGCTGAGTATCTTGAGAGTGCAGGTTTTTATTCTATAGCAGCGAAGATATATCGGGAAATAATAAAGCTAAAGCCTGATTATGAAGCTGTATATGTAAACTATGCCAAATTCTGTGCGCGACAAGCACAAAAAAACCCATCTGCAGCCGCTGCTTTACATAATGAAGCAAAAGAAAATTTTGAAGCAGCCTTAGAAAAATTTAAGGAAAAACGCGAGCGCAGAGAAGTTATTTTACAACAGTATATTATCTTTTTAACAGAAGATGTTAAAGATTCAAGGAAGGCTTGTGCGATTTTCGAATATTACTATTTGCGCCGGGTTGAATTTTGTGACAGTCCTACACTATTGCTTGCTTACGGCCGCGCTTTAGAAGCAGCGCATAGATATGTGCAAAATGACGATGATTCCCATTGTGCGGTAGCCATTTATGAAAAAATTATAGCGCTAGACCCCATTAATTTAAATGCTTGGTGTGGGTTGATTATGTGCTATCAAAAAGAAAGAGATTTTGATAGAGGAAAAGAAGCGCTGGATCGGGCACTACAGCATTTTCCTAAAAACCCACGGTTACTCCATACTATATCCGTATTCCACAAGGAGGTGGTTATAAATCTAGAGCAGGGCAAAAGCAGTTTACGTACAGCAAAAGAATTTGCTTTGAAAGCGCGAGCGGCTGATCCAGACTATGTCCCTGCATGCAGATTTTTGGGCCATGTTTCTATTGATAGTGTTAAAGACCGTTCTAACTCCTCTAGCCGCGATCATTTCTATCAGGCGGCTCAATCGTTCCGCCAAGAAGGGCATTCTCGCGCTCCAGGGTATATTGAAAAATACGGATCAAAAGAGCCTTTACCAAAATCTATAATCGACGGTGCTAGGAGTAGTTGTTCTTCTAATGTGGGTAATGGGCAGAGTTCTGCTCCTGCTTTGGGTACAGCGGGGTATATTCCTGTGGGATATACCCCCTTACTTTCTGCGAAGAGTGGAGATCTACATAAAAAGCATAGAAAGAGAAAAAAAGCGTTATTAGCACATGAGATACCAGCAGACTCCAGTGTATCTCAGAGACGAAAAAGAGAGTGTGAAATACCAGCAGACTCCAGTGTATCTCAGAGACGAGAAAGAGAGTGTGAAATATCAGCAGACTCCAATATATCTCAGATACCAGAGAGAGAGTATGAAATACAAGAAGGCTCTCAGGTGTCTCAGATGCAAGAGGATAGTGCCGCTGATAATCTTCCAAACCGTACTGTATCCTCTTTTACCACTGTCCAGTGCTTGAATGCTCTGGGGGTATTTGCAGTTGTAGCAGCTACTGGGGTTTGGCTCGTGAGCAAAACTACTGGGGATACAGATAGTTTATCTGTGGGAATAGGGAATGCAGGCATGCCGGGCAATATCTAAATTCGCTCCTATGCGCCGATTCACATCTTCATCTTGAAGTGTAATAGGTATATACTATCTACGCGTAAACGGGCGTAAAAACCAGATCATTGACCTGGTCAAAATTAGCCCAACTTACAATCCAATATTAACCATCAAGGAGTTTATGATGAACAAGAAAATGCTAATTGCTTTAGGTGCTAGTGTCTGTTTAAGTACAGCCGCTTTTGCTGCAGATAACATGAGCAGCACTCCAGAAAATTCTACAAGTACGCCACTCGTTGCACCGGCTACACCCCGCCCTGATGCAATGCCCACTAAGCCTACTGAACAAGAAGTCAATAAGGCCGCAAGCGGCGATAAACATGCTGAAGGCAAATGTTCTGCCGGTACGTGTGCCGCAGGTAAATGCAGTGGCGCTCCAAAAAAGTAGTGATTCCTCTCAAGCGGTAGGGCTGGGTTTGCGTTCAGTCCTACTATCCTCTTTACAGCAAAGTTTAGAAACTCAGAATACCCCCTGCACGATTTTAGAAATAGCGCCAGAAAATTGGTGTGGTATGGGTGGAATTAAAAAACAAATTTTAGATGAATTTGCAGCGCATTTTACTTGGTATTGTCATGGTTTGTCTTTATCTCTAGGGGCAACAACGCCCTTGGATTTTACTTTCTTAGCCTCTTTAAAATCTTTTTTAGAATACTACCAAGTTGCTTGTTATAGCGAACATTTAAGTTTTAGTGGCGATGAACAGGGTTTGTTATATGATCTATTACCTTTGCCTTTTAACAGCGATACCGTATTACACGTCGCACAGCGTATACAAACGGTGCAAGATTATTTACAACGGCGCATTGCTATTGAGAATATCAGTTATTATATGACGTTGGATAATGAGTTAACGGAATTAGAGTTTGTAACGGCGGTGTTAAATGAAGCCGATTGCGATCTGCTGTTAGATGTGAATAATGTTTATGTCAATAGCGTCAATCATAACGACGATGCGAAAAATTTTATTAAATCATTACCCGGTCACCGCATTGCTTATTTGCATGTGGCTGGCCACCAAAAACAATTGTTAACGAGTTTTGATTTACAACACGACGATGCAAATGCCAGTATACTCATCGATACGCACCATTATCCTGTCCCTGATCCTGTTTGGGATCTATTAAGTTACACTTATGCGAGTCATGGGCTTAAACCCACGGTGTTAGAATGCGATAACGGCATTCCTGCCTGGACGGATTTGTGTTTGGAGTTGCAGCAGATTCAAAACATTATGGAGAGTGCCTATGCTAACAAAGCATAATTATTTCTTTGCTGTGAGTCGTCATTGCGAGGAGCGTAGCGACGTGGCAAAAAATGTGAGCGAAAAGCGCGAAGCGCGGCGAGCATTTTTGGCGCACGTAGTGCACCCGAAGGGCGAAGTACGAACACAGTGAGTGCTGAGTCAATCCAGGAAGATACTTAAAAATGAAAAGAGACGTCACGCATCATGAGCGTCACATAAAGAACTGTGACACTGATAAATCCAGTATTTTTACTCCTGGATTGCCTCGACCACTCGCTGGCGCTCATGGTCTCGCAATGACGGAGTTCGGTGCCATGCTACGCGGACCTTATTCTGCACTGACTAACACGGGCCGTGAAAAAATTTATTATCATTTACTACGCGCTAATTTACATGAAGTCTTAGCGAACATTTATCCGCGCGTCATAGACAATGTGGGCGCAGAAAACTGGGCCTTTTTGCTGGATGAATTCTTGCGCCAGCATAGAGCCGCTACGCCTTATTTTTATCAATTGCCGGATGAATTTTTAAGCTTTTTGTGGCATAATAAGGCTGAATATGAGCAATGGCCCTGGTTATGGGCCCTAGCGCATTTTGAATGGATGGAATTGGTGGCTACGGTGGCAGATGAGGCCTTGCCTGCCCCGAATACGGCACTCATACGCTGTACACCATTGCTGTATTATTGCCAATACGAATACGCGGTTTATCCGCTGGACAAAGAATATACAGCCCTGGCGCGGCGCGCATATCCTTGGCAGGGCGTAGTCTATCGTAACGGTCAGCATGAGGTACAGTGGTTTGCCTTAGAGCCTTGGCCAGCCTTATTGTTGCAAGCGATCTTACAGCACAAAGAGTGCAGTATAGAAGAGTTGGTTCATCCTCTACTGCAAGGCAATGCTGCCTATAAAGAAAACGAAGTGCGTGAGTCAGTAGAAGCTTGGTGTAATACATGGCGGGAATTAGATATTTTAATATAGATGTGGAGTTCAATAATGAATATGCCTTACGTGATTTTTTTTGAAAAATTAGGCCGCGATGATGTGCATTTAGTCGGCGGCAAGAATTCTTCTTTAGGGGAAATGATCCAAAACTTAACGCAATTGGGGGTGAAAGTGCCGCCTGGATTTGCTACCACCTCACAAGCCTATCGCGATTTTTTGGCCCACAACGATTTAGACAAACGTCTTAAAGAACTGTTGCAAGATTTGGATATAGAAAATTTAACGCAATTAGCGGAAAAAGGCGCGAAAGCACGGCAGTGGATTATTGACACACCTTTTTCTGAAAAATTCATACAAGAAATGAAAGCAGCCTATCAAACTTTAGCAGAACGTTTAGGAAAAGATTTTACGGTTGCAGTGCGTTCATCGGCAACGGCTGAGGATTTACCCGAGGCCTCTTTTGCTGGTCAACAAGAAACTTTTTTAAATGTGCATGGTTTTGAGGAGGTATTGCAAAAAATAAAATTGGTGTTTGCATCCCTTTACACCGACAGAGCGATTTCTTACAGAGTGCATCATGGTTTTGCGCACGAAGAAGTGGCGTTATCTGCAGGCATACAAAAAATGGTGCGCAGTGATGAAGCGGCAGCAGGGGTGATGTTTACCCTAGATACCGAAACGGGATCCAATGAAGTTATTTTTATTACTGCCAATTATGGCTTAGGTGAGTTATTGGTACAAGGGAGCATTAATCCCGATGAATTCTATGTTTATAAAACAGGATTAAAAAAAGGTTTCGATGCCATTTTGTCGCGACGCTTAGGATTAAAACAACAGCGCATGGTTTACAATACGGCGCCTGGTGCGAGTGAGCGCGTTAAAATAGAAACGGTTCCTGAAGAACTGCGGTTACAATTTTCATTGAACGATAAAGAAATAACGCAATTAGCACAGTTTGCGCTGACGATAGAAGCGCATTATGGTTGCCCTATGGATATAGAATGGGCTAAAGATGGCGAACACGGTGAGTTATACATAGTGCAAGCGCGGCCGGAAACCGTTAAAAGCCGTCAGGATCAACAAACTTTGGAACGATTCAATCTATTAGAAAAGGGCACAGTATTGTCCATAGGCCGCAGCATAGGTCAGAAGATCGGCCAGGGTAAAGCGCGTGTGGTGAAGAGTTTGGCCGATATACACAAAGTGGAAGCAGGCGATGTGTTGGTTACCGATATGACCGATCCCGATTGGGAGCCGGTGATGAAACGCGCGGCGGCTATTGTAACCAATCGTGGCGGTCGTACGTGCCATGCGGCAATTATCGCCCGTGAGTTGGGAATTCCGGCGGTGGTGGGGTGTAATACTGCCACCAGCGATATTAAAGAGGGCACAGCGGTTACTGTATCTTGCGCTGAAGGCGAAGAAGGGATGGTGTATGAGGGTTTATTGAAGTTTGAATGCAAACAAATACACATCGATCACATGCCACAATTGCCCTTTAAAATTTGTATGAATGTAGGCACTCCCGATCGCGCTTTTGATTTTTGTCAGTTGCCTAATTTTGGTGTGGGCTTAGCACGCTTAGAATTTATTATCAATCGTGCTATAGGCATACACCCCAGTGCTTTGCTCAATTTTGATAAATTAGAACCGGCGCTACAACAAGAAATTAAACAACGCACTTCGGCTTATCCTTCCCCCGTTGATTTTTACGTCATGCGTTTGGCTGAAGGCATGGCTACTTTAGGAGCGGCATTTTATCCTAAGCCCGTTATAGTGCGCTTATCGGACTTTAAATCGAATGAATATGCTAATCTTTTGGGTGGAAGCCTATATGAGCCACATGAAGAAAATCCTATGCTGGGTTTTAGAGGCGCTTCGCGTTATGCTGCGCCTACATTTAAGGATTGCTTTGCTTTAGAATGTAAGGCCATTAAAATAGTCCGTGAAAAAATGGGCTTAACCAACGTAGAAGTGATGATCCCTTTTGTGCGTACGGTGCATGAAGCTAAGGCTGTAATCGATGTATTAGCCCTACACGGCTTAAAACGCGGTGAAAATGGCTTGCGTTTGATTATGATGTGTGAAATTCCCTCCAACGCTTTGTTAGCGGAGCAATTCCTACAATATTTTGATGGTTTTTCCATAGGTTCAAACGATCTAACACAATTGACGTTAGGCTTAGATCGCGATTCGGGTTTAGTGGCTGAAGCTTTTGATGAACGCAATGAAGCGGTGAAAATGTTATTGCAATTGGCAATCGATGCGTGTAGAAAACAAGGAAAATACATAGGCATTTGCGGCCAAGGGCCATCGGATCACCCAGATTTAGCCTTATGGTTAATGGAGCAGGGTATAGATGCAATCTCGCTGAATCCAGACACAGTGGTGTCTACGTGGTTATTTTTAGGGGAAGAGGCTAAAAAATAATCGTCAAATCGTAGGGGCAGACCCCTGTGTCTGCCCTAGTTTGGGCAGGCACGGGGGCCTGCCCCTACGAAAATCTGGTTTTGATGCACAATAAAGCGAGAGCAGTGATATGACAACGGAGCTAGACAAAGCGCCTTGCCAAACTTTGCATGGCGTAGGGCCTAGATTATCAACCCTATTAGCCAAGCGCAGCATTTATACCCTGCAAGATTTGCTATTTCATCTGCCTTTTCGCTATTTAGACCGAACTCATTTAATGCCTCTGCGCGATGTACGCGCCGGCGATTACGTGGCTATTGAAGGGGTTATAGAGAGTCATCGCGTTAGTCGCGGCACTAAAGGCAGTTTGATGTGTGAATTACACGATGCCAGTGGTTACATCATTTTACGTTTTTTCCACTTTAATGCAGAGCAAATGCGACAGTTGAGTGTAGGGACTAGGCTACGTTGTTTTGGTGAAGTGCGTTATGGATATCAGGGTTTGGAAATCATTCATCCCGAGTATTTACAGTTAACCCCCGGAAAAGCGCTAGAGGTTGATGATCATTTAACGCCGATTTATCCCACCACCGAAGGCATTTCACAAGGGCAATGGCGGCGTTTGAGTGATCAAATCTTAGAATTATTAATACAAGGCGCTGTTTTAAGCGATCATCTATTGCATCTGCAAGAACGATTTTCATTGCCTAGTTTAAGTGCGGCGTTGCAGTATGTGCACAGACCACCGCCCGATGCCGATAGACTGCAATTATTGGCAGGGATTCATCCTATGCAACAGCGTTTGGCCTTAGAAGAATTATTAGCGCATCACATAGGCTTGTCTCGGCTGCGTGCTTCACTACAAGCCATGGCAGCGCCTAGATTAAACGGTGTAGAAACCTTAACACTACAATTCTTAGCACAATTACCCTTTGCTTTAACGGCAGCACAAAAAAAAGTATTAACCGAGATTCGCACTGATATAGAATGCAGTGTACCCATGTTGCGTTTATTGCAGGGCGATGTGGGTTCAGGAAAAACCATTGTCGCGGCATTCAGTTTATTACAAGCGGTGTCTAGTGGTTATCAGGGCGCACTCATGGCGCCTACCGAAATTTTAGCTGAACAACATTATCATAATTTAACACAATGGTTTACGCCATTGGGATTAACGGTGGCATGGTTATCGGGTAAAGTTAAAGGAAAAGCGCGCAAAGAAACTTTAACCGCTATAAAAGACGGCAATGCGCACATCGTCGTAGGCACTCATGCTTTGTTTCAAGAAGCAGTGCAATTTAAAAATATGGCCTTGTTAGTCATCGATGAACAACATCGCTTTGGAGTCGATCAGCGTTTGGCTCTGCGTGAAAAAGGTCTGCAACAAGATTTTAATCCGCATCAACTTATTATGACGGCCACACCGATTCCTAGAACTTTAGCAATGAGCGTGTATGCGCATTTAGATCATTCTATTATCGATGAATTGCCGCCAGGACGAAAACCCATACAGACAATTGTACTTGCCAATGATAAGCGCGATAACATCGTTGCGCGAGTCAAAGAGCAATGTTTAGCGGGAAGGCAAGCGTATTGGATTTGCCCATTAATTGAAGATTCTGAGAAATTACAATGCGAGGCGGCGACTACAACGTATCAACAATTAAGCGCACAATTGCCTAACTTAAAATTAGGCTTAGCGCATGGTGCATTATCGGCAAATGATAAAACGGCCGTGATGCAGGCTTTTAAAAACGGTGACATAGATTTATTGGTAGCAACTACGGTGGTAGAAGTGGGGGTGGATGTGCCTAATGCCAGTTTGATGATTATCGAAAACGCCGAACGCATGGGCCTATCGCAATTGCATCAATTGCGCGGTCGTGTGGGGCGCGGAGGAACGGAAAGCTTTTGCGTGTTGCTATATCAAGCGCCTTTATCGGATACGGCCTATCAACGCTTACAAGTGATGCGCAGCACCGAAAGCGGTTTTATCATTGCTGAAAAAGATTTAGCCTTACGCGGCAGCGGTGAATTGTTGGGAACCCGGCAAACAGGCTTAGGCCGTTTACGCATCGCTTCTTATACGCGCGACAGTGCTTTATTGCCCGTGGTTAAGGCTATTGCACAAGATCTATTGCGGGATAATCCTGTGGTGTGCGATGCGCTGATCACGCGTTGGTTGGCTGAAGGCTTGGAGTATGGGCAGGTGTGATATTCTCAGTTTTCCAAGCTTTCAAACCGCATTTTCAGAACAGGTCTATCACTATACGCCACCCATGCAAAACCTAACGTGCCTAGGGCTAAAGTCACAGGAATAAAGCCGATGCCATAGATGAAAGCTTGTGTGGATTGAATACCGCCGTAAACATCGACAATAACACCTATGCCAGTGTGAAACACATAACCAAAACTCATGATAAGCATATTGGCAACGGCAGTGGTCAACCCCGCGACGTGATCCGGCACATAAGTAGAGGCCTTATAAATCGCTAAAATTTGGTAGGCACAACACACTCCTACCAGCAAGAAACCCAACGTAATGCCGCTGACAGTGAATAATTGTAATATCAAGGCGAGAAAAACAAGGAACATGATGCCGCCCGCAGCGATGATGACCCCTAGATAACGACCTGTTTTTTCGGCGATAAGACTCAAGAAAGGCGCGCCAAAACACATGCCGATGAAAATCATCGAGGGTAAATAGCTCGCAGTTTTATTGCTTAGACCATAGACATGCTCTAAAAAAGAAGATCCCCACACATCGGCAAAGCCTTCTAGAGGCCCTACCATTAAGCCTGCCGCAAGACAGGTGAATACAACTCTATGGTTTTTTAATACCATTTTAATATCAGATAGCACGGATTTGTTTTTGATCGCTTCAATTTCGGGGACTAGCCAGTAAGTTAGAGCAGCCAGCGTTAATCCTAGGCCTGCAAAAATAGCGACTACTGCTTTATAGCCCAAGGCGTTGCACAGATAACTCACCGGGCCGCCGCCATAGATGGCTCCAATTAAGCCTATGGTGACGGATAGGCTCAACATGCGCGTAAAGCGTTGCACACTGAAGGTCATGCGGATGATTTTAAAAGTCCCCAAGATGGCGGCTGAAGAGCCTATGCCAATCAGCACGCGGCCTATTAAAGGATAAATCCAATGGCTGGCAAAAATAATGGGTAATAGGCCAATGACGGTTAATAAGATACAGCCCGTCATGACCTTTCTAGGGCCAATTCGATCCAGCATAATGCCTATGGGGAGGTGTAAAGCGGCATAACCTATGTAATAGACCCCTGCAAATTGGCCAAAAACAACGGGGCTGATGTGAAATTGCTGCACGATATTGTCTAACATGATATTGGGCATAACGCGTAGTATGTATTGATAGGCATAAAATACAGAAGCGGTGATCCAGGCAAACCAAGCAATATTTTTGGAAAGTTTCATAGGCTACTCCAGAAAGCGGTTATTTTTGATACAGCAGAGCTTATTTTTATGCTTTTATATTAACATAGCAAGGCAATGAAATCCATTAGGGCGGTTTTGTGCAATAATGAAGTCCGACTTCATTATTGCACAGGTTTTTTAGCTAGGTTGCGGTGATGAAGAGACCAGTTTATTTTTAGCGAGTTTAAATGCTGCGCTAAACTCTTTATCTGCAGCGGCTATCTCTTCTATCCGGTCTCCCAATTTTCCATTGGTTAAAGCTTTTATATCGGTTTCACTTAACTCTAGATTAGGTGAGACCTGCGTTTTTGAGTCATCTAGGTATTTAAGTATCTTATCAACAGCAGCCAACTTATCTTTTTTAGGTATGCCTTGTAAGGGTTGTAAAAGTGGGTCCTTAAAAAAGCCTAAAAGACAGGCGGAGACTTTGTATTCGCTTGCAATTCCCACTCTTTCCGTTTTATATTTTTCTAGCAAGGCAATTGCCCAAGCTTTTTTCTCAAGATTGACAACATAAATTCGAAGCGCGCACTGCAACGCATCTGAGAGTGTTTCATCGGAAGTTTCTGCGTCCTCTGCAAGTGCCTTTATGCCAAGATCATCTAGAGAGAGAGTAAGTCTAACGGGATGATTGGTCCCTAAGGGTTTGTATGCAACCAGCAGTTCCATTTTCCCTTCCATGTAACTATTATCCATCTTATAAACTATTTCATTAACTTTAACGAGATTTGAGCGCGACTGTTGCTCCCTACAAACCCAAACCCCAAACTCTTTAGTATCCGCTGCCATAATAAACCCCCTCATTTTAATCTAATAATAATTATAAAAGAACACGTATATTCTACTACTTAATTATTAAGGTAATATTAAGGCGATCGTATAAAACAAGAATCTTATAGGGTAAATGGATCTAAAAATGAATTATCCGAGCCGAGACCGTCAGGGAGCGGGGGAAAAACCGCGACCTGGCGGGCGCGGATTCGGTCTTATGGATACGGTTGGATACATAAAAAGGCGCAAGGTGTTACACAATAACGATTAATCCTCTTGCGCCAACTTTTTCTCTAAATAATGAATATTGGTGCCGCCTTCGTGAAAATAACCGTCGTGCATCAAACGTTGGTGTAGCGAAATATTGGTTTTGATGCCGTCGATGATAATTTCGTCCAAGGCATTGCGCATGCGTGCAATAGCCACTGCACGCGTATCGCCAAAAGCGATCAATTTACCTATCATGGAATCGTAATAAGGAGGAACCTTATAACTGCTATAAATATGGGTATCCATGCGTATGCCCGGCCCGCCTGGAGGATGATACAATTTTATTTGGCCTGGAGAGGGGGTAAATTTAATGGGATCTTCGGCATTGATGCGGCATTCTATAGCATGGCCGCGCATGCGTATATCGGATTGTTTATAGGATAAACCTAAACCCGCAGCGATGCGCAGTTGTTCGCGTATTAAATCAACGCCAGTGACCAATTCGGTGACGGGATGTTCCACTTGAATACGCGTATTCATTTCAATAAAAAAGAAATGGCCATCTTGGTATAAAAACTCAAAGGTACCCGCACCGCGATAACGCATTTCTTCGCAAGCGCGCACACAGCGTTTGCCTATGTGATGTCGTTGTTTTTCAGTGATACCCGGAGCAGGGGCTTCTTCTAATACTTTTTGATGACGACGTTGCATAGAGCAATCGCGTTCACCCAAATGAATAGCCTTGCCCGCGCCATCGCCTAACACTTGAATTTCAATATGGCGTGGATTGTCGAGAAAGCGTTCCATATAAACAGTGGCGTTGCCGAAATTCATTTCTGCTTCGCTTTTCGCTAGACTAATGGCATTGATGAGTGCCGCTTCGCTGCGCACGACGCGCATCCCTTTACCGCCGCCACCGCCGGAAGCTTTAATGATAACCGGATAGCCTATCTCACGCGCAATCTTTAAATTTTCGCCGTCATCCTCGGATAAGGCGCCATCGGATCCCTGTACACAGGGCACGCCGGCTTGTTTCATGGCGGCAATAGCGGATACTTTATCGCCCATGAGACGAATGGAATCGGCCCTAGGGCCAATGAAAGTAAAACCACTCTTTTCCACCTGTTCGGCGAAATTCGCATTCTCCGCTAAAAAACCATAACCGGGATGTATCGCATTGGCATCGGTAATTTCAGCGGCGCTGATAATAGCCGGAATGTTGAGATAACTGTCTGTAGCACTGGTGCCACCTATACACACGGATTCATCGGCTAAGCGTACATGCAGTAGATCGCCATCGGCTTTGGAGTGTACAGCAACGGTTTGTATGCCTAATTCTTTGCAAGCACGCAAAATACGGAGCGCAATTTCACCGCGATTGGCAATAACAACTTTATTAAACATAACACTTCCCGTTATTCAATGATAAACAAGGGTTGATCAAATTCTACAGGCTGGCCATTTTCGATCAAGATGGATTTGATCACACCGGTAGCGTCTGCTTCAATTTGATTGAACATCTTCATCGCTTCAACGATACACAACACATCACCCACTTGTACAGGGTCGCCTATTTTAACAAAGGCAGGTGCTTGTGGGGAGGGGGATAAATAAGCCGTACCCACCATCGGTGAATGAACCGTATGACCGCTGACTTCGACCGCTGGCGTTTCTGCAGCGGTTTCTATCGCTGCAGCAGGGTGATGCGCAGCTGCGGCCGCGTGTGCCGTGTAGGGATGCATAGGCGCAGGATTAACATGGCCATGCCGTGTAATGCGTACCGATTCTTCTCCTTCCTTGATTTCCAATTCAGAGATACCCGTCTCATTGACTAAATCGATGAGTTTTTTTATTTTTCGTACGTCCATTGGCAAGTTCGCTCTCCTCAGACTGTTGTTAATTCATGATGGGCAGCGCGCAAGGCGCATTCGTAACCCACCGGCCCTAAACCTGCAACAATACCGACCGCAATATCGCTTAGGTAAGAATGTTGCCTGAAAGATTCTCTAGCATACACATTGGATAGATGCACTTCTATAAAAGGGATCTGCACCGCTAATAAAGCATCGCGCAAGGCGATGCTGGTATGCGTATAAGCGGCGGCGTTGATGAGGATGAAATTGGCCCGGTTGCGTGCGGCTTGGATAGTGGCTATTAACTCATGTTCGGCATTGCTTTGAAAATGGGATAAGCTGACTCCCAATTCTAGCGCGAGTTTATCTAGGGATGCCGTGATATCCGCTAAAGTTTGTTTGCCATAGCGTTCGGGTTCGCGCTGCCCTAATAAGTTCAAATTCGGACCATTTATTACCAATATGTGCACAATTTATTCCTCAAACCACAATTTTGCAATTATGCCATTATTGCACGATCGTGTCTAGTTCCCAGACGTTGGCTGCAAAAAAGGGGGGTTATGAGTATAATTTATTTCCCAGCAGCTTGTCGCAGGCATAAACTTAAAAGTCTAAGCTTCAAGAGAATGTTTTCAACAGGCATAAAGATCAAGTTGCATTTTTACAGGGATTATTGTACAGTTTTCACATAAAGCAGATTTTAAAGAGAGAAATCTCTGCCGCTTTCGGCCGAGTTGTTGAAAAATAATCCCCGAATTCTTTTAATTCTTTTAATTCTTTTAATTCTTTTAATTCTTTTTAAATTTAAAATTTACTTTTGTGTTGGGTTTTCCTGGGTTAATAAGATTAATAGGATGGTGATATGGGAAAAAATAAAAATAAAAATGAAGAGGAAGAGGAAGAGAACGTAGAGCGAACCGTTGTCCCCGTGTTTTCTAGCAGTAACTCGCCCCCTTTGTCTACCGCTACTGCTCAAAGATTTTTTAGCGGTCCATTGAGCAGTGCCGCTGTCTCACCTAGAAGGTCTTCAGCAACCAGCGCTTCTGTACCAAAAGCATTTCCCAAACCCGCAGATATGGCCCAAAGTTGTTCATCTAAACTCCCGCGCGCTGCAAGTCAGAAAGCAAAAACGCCTCCGGGTACTTCCATTTCAGGGCCTACAACAGGAAAAAAACGCACCCCTCCTAAAAACGGTTCTTATGAGTATGAGTTGCGGCCGTCACCATTAGGCTTTTCTTCATCTTTAAAAGAGGAATCTGTAAGCCCCCTTATATTGGGAGCCGCTGTTTCTAAAACAAAAACCGATCTATTCGAAGCATACTTATTTCTTTTTAATTTTTCATTTGGTGATGAACGCACTGTAAAAAAATGTTCTGCAGATTTTTTTAATTCAGCTGCAGATGTTAACCCTAGAATAAGCGCCCCAGTGAAAGAATATTTTTACAAGCTTATGCTTAAAAAAGAATTCAACCCGATAAAAGCCAAAATGCTATTGGGCAAGTCTTCGGATGAAAGGCTGCTTCCCGCTTTGGCGGAAAATTTACGCTATCTTAAGGAAGAAATGCCCAGCCCAAAAGGCCTGGACGTTGAAGCCTACATAGAAGCCATAGCCAATGGGCGGCCCACCGGAAAATTTCCTTATGCTAATCCAGAACAAGAAAAATTTGATTTTCTTCGCTACGCGTTACAACAAAACTATAATTTTTTCGAATATATCTTCACAACACATGATACATCCTCAGAAGAGGAAGCGAACACCTTGCTTAAAATACAGCGTTGGCTCTATCATGAACTTTCCTACCAAGCTATACTAAGGGAAAACAAGGGTATCCTTGAGAGAATACGTTTTTGGCTTTCGAACGATGATGAAAATAAAGATAAAGATGAAGATGAAATTCAAGTACCCTCAAAACTAAAAGTAGCACCTACAGACTTGCAGCAAGCATTGCATCAACATCTTAAGACATTGCTTAAAAGAAATATACCTCTTTCTACTGCGGCGACAAAAACAGCATTCCTCCTTGTACACCAACGCTCTTCTGAACTGATACAACAAGAGGCAGAGGAGGAATTAAACGCCCTATTCGATCTACTCCTACAATCGCCCGCAGGCAACCGTTTTTTGTGTGCGGTAAAAGACGATGAGAAGAAATGTCCCGTGGAAAAATGGCTTAACTTACTGGGAAATGAACGCGTATGTGTGCTTTTTGATAAAATATTGTCTATTCTTCTCTGCTTGAACACAAAACAGGTGCTGGCTCTATTAGATTCTGCATTTATGGATACATTAACAGATCGTTTATCGGCAGGGCAACAACTGCAATTTTTGCATAAACTCTTGGAGCTAGACTCGCCCGTAGTAAATAGGTACATTTGTGAAGATAGCAGCTTAATGCCAATTGCAAAGAAGAATGGCTTGGTTGAAACGCTCCGGGAAAGGATCTGGTATAGCTTTTCGGTGGAATTTTTAACAGAAAACGATGAAATACGACGTGACCTTTTCAGTGACGGGGCTCTTATTGTTGGAAGCAAAAAAGAGCTTGCGAAACTTCTTGATCGCCCCTTTTTAAATAAATTTCTCCTTGAAAGATTCCATAATATCAACGTTGGAATAAACAAAAGCAGCATTCGAGACGTCTGGGTAGGGGCGCTTAAAACAATATGGCGCCTCGTTTTAAACTATTGGCGGCCTAGCGATGACGATCTAAGCAAAATTAGCGACATTGAAGAACAGTGGCGTAACACTATGATTAAAAAATCATCAGATAATTGTAGCGTCTACGACCCGCAACATTATAGGGTAGATAAATTGCCGCATACAATGCAAGCGGCACTAGAGGGTAGCGTAGAAGTTCTGAAACTATACCAAGAGCAACTAGAGATCATGGCCGATTATCATCGTCGTCTTCTTGACTGTGTAGCAGTACCGTATAATGAAGCGGATACGTCTTCTTCCGCGCTGGAAAACCATATCTCTTTCAGTGAATTGATCAGAACCCTTGCTACCCAAACAGGGATGGAGTACACAGAGGAGCAAATTCAGGCATGCGCAGAAGACTTATCCGGCTGGTTTAAAGAAGCCATTTCAACGGGCGAAGTCTATTCGTTTGAGTCCATGTTTTCGGGCTTAACAAAGAACAATTCTGGAACAGCAGATGTTCTGTATCTTTCGACTCAGTACGTGAAAGCATTTCTTGAACGATTAGAAAAGGCAAAGGCTATGTCGAAAAAATCATTGTTTTCACTGTACTCACGGGCTAGCCCTGTTTTGAAGGAGAAAGAAACAAAAGGCGTTATAGACGAATTCCTGCGCACCCTTATCAAAGAAAAGGTGCTCGTTGACGGAGGCACCCCCACTATGCTGCCCTTACCACAAGAATCAATGCGTGCAAGACCCTAGCTGCAAATGAGTATAGCTGCTGAAAGTTTGTCTATAAACTCACCTTGACAGCCCCAAAACGACAGCATATGATTAGATACTTTTTTTGATAACAAGGACCCCTATATTATGACACTCCGCACCCGCCTGATGATAACCGCCGCCAGTGTATTGCTGGCTACTTCGACGGTTTGTTTAGCTGCTGAAACTGCGCCCGTTGCGCCTAAATCAGCCACTACAGGGATACAAGATAGCTATAAAAATTTAGTACAAAAAGTGACCCAAGG
The DNA here is from genome assembly GCA_009885935.1 of Gammaproteobacteria bacterium. Taxonomy (GTDB): domain Bacteria; phylum Pseudomonadota; class Gammaproteobacteria; order UBA1113; family UBA1113; genus VFKP01. The sequence continues at coordinate 19,043 of VFJT01000055.1, read as the reverse complement.
GCAAATTAAAGTGGTCAAACAATTTGCAGGGCCTGGAGATTTGGTCGGCTTAGTGGTGACGTCACCACAAGGGCAAAAAGCGGTCATCTATGTAGATAAAAATGCCCAATACGTTATCGTTGGTAATGTAATCACTGCCGATGGTCAAAGCCATACCTCCAGCGATACCGAAAAATACGTGAATGGTGAGATTGCTCAAAAAGCATGGGTAAATGCCGCTAAAACAGCCTGGGTTTTAGATGGTTCCGCTAATGCTAAACATGTTATTTACGCTATAGGTGATCCTAATTGCTCAGCTTGCCACAAGTTTTATAGCGATACCCGTCCTTATGTAGACAAAGGCGATTTGGCGATTCGTTGGATTTTGGTTGGCTTCTTGCGCCCATCGAGCCCAGGTATGGCCATGGCGATTATCAATGCCAAGGATCCAGGGGCGTTGTTAAAACAAAATGAAAGCCAATTTAATTCTGCTAAAGAACAAGGTGGGATTAAGCCTGTAGATAAACCATCTGCAGATCTGAAAGCTAAATTTGCAGGCAACATGAAGTTTATGTCGGATCACCAATTTACGGTAACGCCAGTTATTATTTTTCAAGATGCGCAAGGTAAGGCGCATACCGTTATGGGTGCACTGCCAGAGCCACAGTTAAAAGACTTGGTGAATAGTGCCGCTAAACCTTAGCAGTGTTATCCGTCATTCTGAATCTGTCGTAGGGGCAGACCCCCGTGTCTGCCCTATGTTTGGGCGGACACGGGGGCCCGCCCCTACGAAACCATGATGAGAGGTATATATTGAAAAAACGGAATAAACAGTATGTCAGTGAAATAGATCTCTTTTTAGTAGAGCTAAGACACTTAGTGCCCGAGTCGGAAAGTCAAAATAAAGAACGCAAAGAATATGAACATCTTAATCGTTTACGCGATATGGCCAAATCAGAAGCTGCATGAAAGAAGACGACACATTTAACCTGTCTAATAAATTTCTCATCGCCACACCGGAGTTGGATGATTCGCATTTTCACCGTACTGTAGTGTATATTTGCGCGCACAGTGAGGACGGCGCTATGGGATTAATGATTAATCGCCCCTTGCTGGATATGCAACTGAAAGATGTTTTTTCTGAAATGCGGATTGAAGTCGATAAAAATCTGCAATTATCTTCCACAGTATTATTAGGGGGGCCGTTGCAACCGGATCGCGGCTTTGTCTTGCATAAACCGCAACAATCTTGGCAATCCACGTTAACGGTGTGTGATGCGGTGGCGGTTACTTCTTCACAAGATATTTTACAAGCGATGGCACGTAATGAAGGACCTAAAGAAGCGTTGGTGGTCTTAGGCTATTCTGGCTGGACCAGCGATATGTTAGCAAAAGAACTTGCTGATAATGATTGGTTGGTGGCACCTGCGACAGTGGATATTATTTTTGAAACCCCTTTTTCTGAACGGTGGCAGCGTGCCATCAAAAGTTTAGGCTTTAATCCAGATAATTTGTCGGATGATGTAGGTCATGCCTGATACGCTATTGCCTAGTTACTGGCAAGAGCCAGCCAAACCACAAGGGGTTGCGCTGGGCTTTGATTATGGAACAAAAAAAATAGGGGTCGCGGTGGGGCAGTTATTAACGCGCAGCGCATCGCCGTTATCGATAGTATATCGCGTTAAAGATGAAATCGATTGGGCGAGTATAGCGGTTTTAATTAAGCAATGGCGCCCCTTCGCCTTGGTCGTGGGTATTCCCGTGCATATGGATGGTAAAGCGCAATGGATCACGAAAGAGGCAACCGCCTTTGCAATCGCATTAAAAGATCGTTTTACTGTACCCGTTTATGTCGCCGATGAACGTTTAACCTCAGCAGAAGCTCGTGCGCAAGTTTTTGAGAGTGGCGGTTATAAGGCCTTAAAAAAAACGGCCATAGATAGTTTGGCGGCTAAATTAATCTTGGAACAATGGTTAGCGCAATTTAAGGAAGACTAATATGGAACAAATCGATAAAAATGGCAATCTAAAACATTTGCTGACTCTAGAAGGTTTATCGCAAACATACCTTAATAAATTAATGTCTCTTACCGATAAATTTATAGATAAAAACAATCGCTTGCGTCACACAGACGATCTAAAAGATAAAACTGTTGTCAATGTTTTTTTTGAAGCGAGCACCCGTACGCGCACTACTTTCGAAATTGCGGCCAAACGCTTAAGTGCGGATGTCATCAGCGTCAATGTGGCCACCGCGGCAACGGCAAAGGGGGAATCCTTGCGCGATACTATTTTAAATTTACAAGCCATGCAAGCGGATCTATTTGTTTGTAGACACGGCGATTCAGGAGCAGCACATTTTATTGCAAAACAGGTTAAGCCCGGGGTGGCGGTTATCAATGCTGGCGATGGTTGTCACGAACACCCAACCCAAGCCTTATTGGACTTATACACTATACGCCATGTTAAAAAAGATTTTTCAAATTTAACCGTTGCCATTGTAGGCGATATTGCGCATTCGCGGGTGGCGCGATCGGAAATTCTAGCCCTAAAAACTATGGGTGTTAAACATATTCGTTTAGTTGCCCCTAAAACTTTATTGCCTGCCGAAATAGAGTCTAGCGGTGTTACTTGTTATAACAATATGGAAGAGGGCATTCAAGGGGCGGATGTGATTATCATGTTGCGCTTGCAAAAAGAACGCATGGATCAAGGCTTATTGCCTAGTTTACGTGAATATCATCATTGTTATGGTTTAACTGCAGAGCGGTTAAAGCTCGCTAAAAAAGATGCGATAGTCATGCATCCAGGCCCTATGGATAGGGGCGTTGAAATCGATTCGATAGTCGCCGATGGCCCACAGTCGATGATTTTACAACAGGTGCATTTTGGCATTGCAGTGCGTATGGCGGTGATGGTTGAATTAACAGCGGGGAAATAGAGATGGTGGATAGAATAGTACTACGCAATGGTTGTATCATTAACCCAGAAAATCACAGTGAAACCATAGCGGATGTATTTATTGCCGATGGCAAAATAGTGGCGTTAGAGAGTGCTCCTGCAGATTTTCAGGCACCAGAAGAAATCGATTGTCACGATTGTTTGGTCGCGCCGGGATTTATAGATCTTTCTACCACATTACAGGGGTCTATACACTCAGAATTATCAGCAGCGGCGAAAGGAGGCTTTACACAGTTGTGTGTGTCGCCCGATAGCGATCCGCTGTTGGATACAGAGAGCGCTATTGAATCGCTGACTAGTCAAGTGCAACGTGTGGCCAAGGCGCAAGTGCTCCCTATAGGGGCGTTAACGCAAGGCTTAGCAGGCAAACAGTTGGCGGAAATGGCGGCATTAAAAGAAGCGGGTTGTATTGCCGTGAGCCAAGCCTATCACCCTATTTTCAATACAAAATTATTGTATAGGGCATTGCAATATGCGGCGAGCTGCAATTTATTAGTGATTCATTGTCCTGTAGATCCGGGGTGGCAAGATAAAACCTATGTACATGCGGGGAAAGAGAATTTATCTTTGGGTTTACCGGCCATGCCGGTTTGTGCTGAGGTGAGTGAGATTGCACGAGTCATCGCCTTATTGCCGGAGACGGGGGCGCGCGTGCATTTTAGCCGTTTATCCAGCGCGCGCGCAGTAGAATTGATTGCGGATGCTAAGGCACGCGGCTTAGCAGTCAGCGCCGATGTAGCACTACATCATTTATGGTTTACAGAAACGATGCATCGCCATTTTGAAGGCTATGCGATGCAACCACCATTGCGCAGTGAAGCGGATCGTGCCGCGTTGCGGCTAGGGGTGATTGACGGCACCATCGATGCTATTTGCTCGGCACATACGCCGCGCGAAGCGGATGCAATGTTCGTGCCTTTTTCAGAAACACCTCCCGGGCTGTCTGCTTTAGAATTAGTGTGGCCAGTGTTGGTGAAGTTACACCGTGAATTAAATTTATCCTGGTGTCAGTGTTTAAATCTCGTAACGGCCGCGCCTGCGCGTATTTTAGGTTTGCGTCAAAGCGCGTTAAGCGTAGGCAAAAGTGCGGACTTAACGATATTATCACCAACGGTAGAATGGGATGTATGCGCAGATACGTTGGTTTCACGCGGTAAAAACACACCTTTTTTAGGGCATAAAGTCCAAGGTCTAGTATTGGCAACGTATGTGCATGGGCGGAAGGTGTATTGATGGTGTATTTTTATTAATACGTCAATTAATATGATCCCTAATGGTTGCCTCGGTTACAAGCCGATGAACCGAGCCGCGACCGTTAGGGAGCGGAAAGCGAAGATATACTCTAATCTATTCAATATACGTTTTTCTTACTACAAGGCGCAAATAGTTACCATTTTACTTCATTGACTCCATTAGATTGAGAAAATATTTTGCGTCTTTTGTTTTATATAATGTATACCAGGCTTCTAATGTGCTTTCTTTCATTACGTTTGTGATTTTAAAAACATTATAGGCGAATTCCAGTGGTGCAAGTCCTGATGCAGTTATTAAATTATCATCAACAACTACCGGCTCGTCAACATAATAATCACTTCCAGAATATTCAGGGCAAACCATATGTAAAAAATGTTTATCATTACTGGTATGTTTTCGATCATTCAATACTCCTTTTTGAGCTAAGGCAATTGATGCGCCACAGATCGCAGCAATTATTACTTTTTTATTAATAACGGCTGACGCAATATTTAATATTTTTTGATTTTTTTCAGCCATCCATGTATCAGCTCCAGGCAAAATAAGCAAATCTCCTTCCTTGAATTCGACATCAGAAATATCTTTGTCTGGCACGATGACAATTCCCCCCATTGTCTTAATTGGGGTTAAGGAATTTCCAATTTTTATTAATGCTATTTTTTCTTTGCTTTTATCTAAAAACCTTCCGCTATTTAACTCTGCAGTAATAAACCCGATTTCCCAATCAGCTAATGTTTCTAATACATAGATATAGCAAGTCATGCACTTTGTTTCTTTAAACATTTTCTATTTCCTAAATTAAAGCGTGCATTTATTATACTGTAGTTTTCTAACCATTAACAATGACATTTGATTAAGCTCTAACCCCTTAATGCCATCGTGTCGGGAAAACCCTAAAAAAAGCGTAATCAGTTTAAAAACATATAAATATTATATTCATAATAACAATCTTAAGCTTTATCTACTGTTATCATTGAAATATCGGTAGGCCTCGCTGAATTTTCAAGGATAAATCTCGATGAAACGCCAAATTTACATCAGTGACTAATTAGCGGGCTGCACTTTTCTATGTAAATGCTCTGCAACCCATATCTTAATTAATGATGTTCTTGTAACACCAATTTTTGCTGCTTCAAGATCTAATTCATCAAGAATAATTTTGGGGAAATCAATAGTAATACGTTGTGTCGGATAGTGTGCTTTCAAAGAAGCTAAATCCAAATGTTTAGCAACATCGCCATGTTCAAATGCGTCGTCAAAATCAGACGCTTTTATTTTTTTGTGTTTAGATATGGTCATGATAAATTGTCTCCTCTGGCTGGTTACTACGGCGGGCCGATATTAAGCGAGTGACATCAGAGCCTCTTGTAGTATAAATACATGAATAACACTTATTTTTGAGCTTCCCAATAATCATGAATCTTGGTTCATCTATTATTTTTGCTGCGATCTCAATATGGGGGACGGACCAAAGCAGTTTAGCTTCTTCGAAGCTAATACCATGCTTTTGTATGTTAATCGCAGATTTATTGGGGTCATACTCAAATTTCATGCTATTATTATAGGATAATAATATGAAATTTGCAAATTATTAAGCATCGAAGCAGTATCTTCTTCATACAAAAATAAAAAAACTATTAAAATCAATGGATTGAATTCACAACCAGTTATTGCTACTTAGAGGCGTTATTATCTTCTTGAAAGGAGAAAAGAGCGGCTCTACACCGCTCCATGCAAGTTCTTTGCAACTAAATACTCAACTGCCAAAGCGGGTGTTAGCCAACTGACGCGCTCTTTAGCCTATGATCTGGTTGGTTATAAAATCAGAGTCAATGCAATCGCTCCGGGCTTGGTCATAACTGATCTCAATAAAGATGCCGTTGACCGTCCCGAATTTAAAGCAATGATCCAACGGATCCCTATGGCTCGCACAGGGGAGTTTCGTGATTTTGAAGGGCCATTGTTATTTTTAGCCTCAGAGGCTAGTGCTTATATAACGGGCTGTATTCTTCCTGTTGATGGTGGGCATGCTTGTAATCCATTATAAATAGCATGCATAAATAGCTTTCGACAAATCCATCTTTTTTTACGTGGATTTATAGAACCATGAACACTATAAAATAGAGGGGATGGGGTAAAAAGCCTATTATTTCAATATCATACAAAATTACATTTACCCCTTAAATTTTACAGATAGAATGAACAAGTGAATTGATCCTGATCCAATTCTAATTATTTAAATGTATAATTTTAAACACAACGTTGACATTACTGAATAAAAGGTATAAAACGTTAATTAGATCTAAACGGTCGTATATGGAGGTTTATTTTGCTACACACTACTGATATTTATAGTACTGAAGATGAAAACAAGGGATTAGTGCGTTTATCTTGGGCCGCGGTACGTGAACGCATGTATGCTGCTAATCCCGAGTTTTGCGCTTTAGTCGATGAAGTCAGTCCTGGCGAAGAGTTTGCGTTTTATATTGCATATTATCCTTTTGGGGCTTTCCTGGGCGATAATGAAACCGCTTTTCTGCCCACTATGCAAGGTGGTTTTGTGCCGTTAAATAAGCCTGGCACTCGATTGAGTTGCGAGCTGTCCAATGATTTAGGCTATGGTGCGCATTCAGCACCGCTAACAATGATTTTAGATAAAGCGGTGGAATTATTCGTCGATCATAAACAGTATAATTTAACAGTACCTTATCGTCTTTTGCACGCCGGAGACTTTATTTCAGCGCAGCGTGTTATCAGTGAGGTGGAAAGCAGTTCTATTTTACAGAGTGCGGCGGGATGTAGGTCGACGATGATGTTACCCCCCATCAGTTGTTCACGGCATTTTGGCAATATACGCCATAAATTTAGCAAACGTATGCGTAAGCCGGAGACGCTCTACGAACACGCACAATTATTTTCTGAATTGGCGCAACATCCTACAGCGGGTTGTGATTGGATAATGAGTGTGCTTTTGTTTCCATATAATTTTGTTGAGAAAATAAAGCGCGATCCTGCATGGTATAAAATTTACGTTTACTTTTATCGGTATGCCATGAAATTTCATTTTGGCATGGTGGATTTAAATTTGCAAATGAATTTAATCACAGAAGCACAGAGAAAACAAAATTTAAAAGTAGATCCTTATCTTGCTGATACCGCGCATCATCTTTATAAAATTGCAGCTGGTTTCGCGCCTGGTTTTGCTCCCGCTAGCAATGAAACTTATGTGCCACGTACTTTCTTACAAAATGTATTTTTAGAAGTCTATGGTTTAACGCAATATTACCCCACTATTTTACATCCTAGCTATTTCAATTTACGCAATGCGAATACAGAAGCGGTGTATTACAGTCGACAATACCCTACGAACTTTGCTGCTACCTGTAAAACCCGTAACTCTTATAGCATCACTTATTCTTTAAGCGAGCAACAACATTTGTTAGATGAATTATGCTTGGGCTTGACTAAGATCGCACCCAGTTTAGATAATGCCTTATGGTTGAAAATTGGAAACAGTGTGGAATTTTGCACTTATCACAGTTATAAAAACAATCAAGAAAATATTAAATTAAGCAGCGAGTTAAAACAACTAGATCCTCGTTTTGGGGCACTGGGTTGTGCCGTAAAGTTAAAAAAACGGTGTCTGAGTGAAGATGGGGCTTTTATGCGCGGTTGTATCGCTATTCGTTTCAAGTCGCCGCATGCAGCGATAGCGAGCCCTGTGAATGTCGCTGCAAGAACTAAAAATAGAGAGGTGATGCATGAGATATAAATATGCCATGTAAGAGGAATAATCACAACAAAAAAGTAACGCGGTGTTTTTTCGTAGGGGCGGGCCCCCGTGCCCGCCCTAACTAGGGTAGCCACAAGGGGCGGCCTCTACGAACGAGCATTAAAAAACAAAATGGCTTCTTCTATCTGCTCTTCATTAAATACTGTAAAACCATGTTGAGCTAACAATGCGACAGTTACTCCCATACCGGGGATAAGCTTTTTTGAGAAGCTACCATCATAGATGTTGTTATTACCGCAAGATGGGCTGCGTGCTTTGAGGATCGCCATAACAACAGAATGTGTTTGCGCAAGTTGTAATGCTTTGTGTGCGCCTTGTAAGTAGCTTGCAGTTGAATCCACGCCTACACTGGAGATGACTTGTGCCTTGCCTTGCAAAACTGCATCGCCGCCACCAAGACCTAGAATTTGGCAAGCAGGTCGCGGTGTAGGCAAACCGCCCGCCATTTCAGGACATACTGGAACGAGTCTATTTTCTTGCTGCCATTGTTGTAAAACAGGGTGCTGACAAAAAGAATCTTTGCCGTCGTAGCGCACCTTCTCACCCAATAAACAAGCGCTGATCAATATTTTTTGTTTTTCCATGGTTAAATTCTCTCTTATACTTTATCTACACGCAACAAAGCCATTACCAACGGTTCTATAGTGATACCATCTTTGAGTAATAGCCGTTATCAGAAAAATAAAGTTATATTATTCAAAGAGATACTTCTATTCCCCCACAAATTTTGCCGCGCGTTTTTCTAAAAATGCGGCCACACCTTCTGTTTTGTCTTTAGTGGCAGCACTTTGCGCGAATAATAAGGCTTCTAGTTGCAATGCATCTGCCAGGGGTAAATCATAGCCCTGATGAATGGCTTCCATAGTGCGTTGCAAGGCTATAGGCGCTAATTGTCGCAATTGTCGCAAATAGGCTTTAGCCGCCGCTAACAAGGTATCTCCAGAATGTAGGGCGTTGACTAAACCCCAGGTGTGCGCCTCTTCAGCCGCTAAAGTGCGTCCAGATAGACACATGTCTAAGGCGCGACCTTTACCCACTAAACGCGGTAAACGTTGTGTGCCGCCAAAACCAGGAATAACGCCTAATTTTACTTCGGGTTGCGCAAAGCGTGCCTCTACACTGGCAAAACGGAGCGTCGCTGCCATGGCCAATTCACAACCACCGCCAAAACAAAACCCATTGACGGCTGCCAACGAAGGTTTGCCTAGATTTTCTAAGCGATCAAAAACGTGTTGCCCGGCGCGTGCAAAATTATAAGCGCTGTTGGCATCTAATTCTGCTAAACGACGTATATCTGCACCGGCACAAAAAGCTTTGCCCGCACCCGTTATCAATACGCTATAGGTTTGCGGATCTTTGTGTGCTTGGTCAATAACGTGTAACAACTCTGCTAATAATTCAGCGCTCAAGGCATTTAATTTATCGGCACGGTTTAAGGTAATGCTTAAGATCCCATCTTGATCTAATTCTGTTAACACATTTTGATATGACATTTTTTACTCCATCTCACGTAATAAACTTTTGGCAATAATAACGCGCATGATTTCGTTGGTGCCTTCTAAAATTTGATGCACCCGCAGGTCGCGCAGATAACGTTCTATAGGATAGTCGCGTAGATAACCATAGCCGCCATGTAATTGCAACGCTTCATTACACACATTAAAGCCCGTATCGGTGGCCAGTTGCTTCGCCATGGCGACATATATCGGTGCTTTATCTTCTTTTGTATCTAAGGCAAACGCGGCGCGATAAACGGCCAAACGCGCTGCTTCCAGTTGCGTAAACATATCGGCAAGCCTAAACTGAATACTCTGAAAATCGCTTAAGCGCTGTTTAAATTGTACACGTTCATGCGTGTAGCGACGTGCCAAGTCAAAACAGTGGCTAGCACCGCCTAGAGAACACGCGGCTATACCCAAACGACCACTGTTTAGAGCGGATAAAGCAATGTTAAAGCCTTGGCCTTCCTCACCAATACGATTTTCTAGTGGTACGCGACAATTTTCAAAAAATAGCATGGCTGTGGGCTGACTGTGCCAACCTAGTTTCACTTCTTTTTTACCGATTGAAAATCCGGGCGTATCTTTTTCTACTACGATGCAGCTGATACCTTTAGCACCTTCCACTCCAGTACGCACCATACAAAGATAAAGTTCGCTTTCTCCTGCACCGGATATAAACGCTTTGCTGCCATTTAAAATATAATGGTCATCATCGCGCGTGGCGGTGGTTTGCAGATTCGCTGCATCGGAGCCTGTGGAGGGTTCCGTTAAACAGTAACTTGAAAAATGTTCTAATGACGTTAACTTAGGGATGAAACGGTGGCGTTGTTCTTTAGAGCCAAAATGGTCGATTAAACCCGTAACCATGTTGTGTATGGACAAATAAGCCGCTGTGGATGGGCAAGCTTTGGCTAAGATCTCGAAGATCAAGACGTAATCTAAGCGGGTTAATTGGCTGCCGCCTACGTCGCCATTAATACAAATCCCAGCTAAACCCAATTGCGCTGCATGGCGCAGTACTTCTTTAGGAAAGATATTGTCTTCATCCCAGGCGGCTGCCTGTGGCATCATTTGCTCTTGCATGAAATCGAAAACCATGTCTTGCATGGCGATTTGTTCGGGACTTAAGTGAAAATCCATGATTCAAAAAACCTTATGGCGACTAACAATAGGCCATTGTAGCGGGATTGGAGGTAAAATGCGAGATGGGGAAGTTGCTCTGTCTCAATAAACGATTTGGGCAAAAAATGGCAAAATAAAGCTTATTATATGCCCATCGTCAATGAACATACAGAAAACAGCGTAGGGGCAGGGCCCCGTGCCTGCCCGTAGGGTAACCACAGAGGATTACTATGAACCTATTTACCCTGAAGTGGAAGGGGTATATACTTTATCAGGAGGTGTCGTCGCAAGAATTTATGCGTGTGATAGATGCGTTCATACAACCGTTGCTAGTTTAAGCTTCTATTGATTCTTAGATATGGCCTAAAGATAAAAAATTGAATATTCGGTGGCTATAATGAAACGCAGAATAGGATCCTCTCTGTAGAATCTATTATACAAGCGTATATTTAAAACAATTATTAGAGGAGAGAGTGATATCATGGGCGCAAATCAATCAGGTATGCAAAACGAAGAAACGCCAGCGGTCGTATGTAAAAATAGCAATCAAACCCTGCTGCTATGGGCCGCTTCTCATGGCAAGAAAGGGACGGTAGATCGGTTGCTTAAGGCTGGCGAGGATGTTAATCAATCTAACGATTATGGAGATACCCCGCTGAAATTGGCTGTTGAGCATAACTTCACAAATCTCGCGGTGCTGGTGCTTGATTATGGCGCAAAAAATATTTATAAGGGTTTTTTCTCTTCCTGGGGTTTGAGTGATGAAATGAAGACGGTGATTAAAGAACACAAAGGACAAAACAAATACCCCTTTTATAATATCAAAAAAGCCGTCAAACTTGATCCAAAGATAACCGCGTCACCCAATATCTTAAAGGTAACGCCTGGCTTTAAGTAATGTTGGGCACCTTCAATCGACTTCAGTTTATCATAGGGTGTCATTATGTCGCGTAACTTATATTTTTTCCTTTGTTTACCTTAGCATATCTTCTTGGTTTTCAGCACTATATAGCGCGTGGGCGTTCTGTGCTGTTTGAAAATCAATGGCTTACATCTCAGGTCCGCGAAATTTCTAGGCATAAAACCCCAAACTGAGGCTATGCAGGCTACAATACTGTATATTATTTTAGTAAAAATATGGTACAATGCAACCGATGGCTGGACAAGAAAACACAGCCTTTTTATTATAACATAATCGAAGGTAAAAAATGGCAGCATCACCAGAAAGCTTAATCAGCAGAATTCTCAATGGAGAAGAAGACCAATCATACGACTTCGTTGTTTTAGACAGTGAAGCATTTAATAGCGCTCGTTATGATAGGCCCATGGTTTTGGTGGATCCAATGCCGCGGCGCAGGTTAGGAAAAGATGGTTCTTATTATCGTTGTAAATTTTATTCAGGAAATCCTTCAGAAGAAGCAATACTGATAGATCAAGCCACTTACGATAACATCGAAGCACAAATACTGATTGCTCAATTTCATAAGCAAAAAAATTCTTTTCTTGCTCCAAAACAAAATTTACAGCCTATAGACAGGGGCAATGTTGAATCTCTAACAGACTATATCAATAAGCTGGATGAAAAAGTAGAGAAGGTAACACATCCGCTAATTTTGGAACGTTTAAGACAAGTTAGAATAGAAGCGCAACAATTAAGAAACGAATTATTGTTTCCACACTATAAAGAAAGAGTTTCTGAGTTGAAGGAGAAATTTAGTTTTGCTGGCTCTAGTTCTGAAACTACAGCGGTTAAGAAATTCTTTTCTTCTAAAGAGCGCCAAAAATTCAGGCCCATTGATTCGGATACATTTCATGACATACTAAATTGTCTCGTTGAAATGTCTAAAGACAGACAAATGGCGGAAGAAAGTGAGGGGCAAGGTTTTGATGACCTTTTAAATGAAATTAAATGGGTTCTCAGAGAAAGCATTCAGAGACAATTAGAAATGAATCAAGAACATGCCTCTTTTACCGCATTAGAATATATTTGCATCATTTTAAAAAGAATGTCTACTACTGAAGACGAATTGACGCATAAAGTGCTTAGTGAGGTTCTGCTAGAGATAAATGAATTTTTTCTGGGTCACACCAGAATTAATTTTCTGTTGGAAAATGAAACTAAAAGTATGGATGCATTAATTGGGTATATCTCTTTTCTATTCGAGCATGAATGCTCTTCTGAGCGGGCTAAAGAGGCTCTTTTCATTATCAGAGAAAAAGCACGTGAAATATTAGCGACGCTAGAGCAGAAATTCATAATGAAATTACATCCTAATATAGAAGAGAGAATTTATCCTCTGCATCATTTAGTAGAGCGTGGGAATCCAGAAGGTGTTCGAAGATATGTAAGCAATCTAAAAAAGGAAAATATTTCTATTAATTTGGAAGAGAAAAATCTTAAAGGAGAATCGATTGAACAATTAGCAAGAATGCGAAATGATCCCGGCATTCTCGATTGTTTATCGCTAAAGTTATACGCAGGAAATAATGGGAAGAAAGGAAAAGCTGCGCGCCAAGTGTCTATATCAAAACACGAAGATATGAAGGAAGAAAATAACCCTACTGTGAGCCTGTCTATCAATTTACTGATAAGTGTTGTTCAAAAACACTATGACGGAGACATCAATAAAAAAGATGTGCTATGTAAGCTGCTGGCTATTAGGGAACTTTTTGAACGGATAGAAAGACATGGTTTTGACAGAGAAGTATTAGACCCTTTCATAAAATACGTCAATGAGAGACTAAAATCACTGCGAACAAAACCTGAATTTTCCGAGTTAAATGATTTTTATAGAGATATATTTTGCGAGAAGGTTATAACTTTTTTGGGAAATTCTCAGAATAAAATAGCGCAAGATTTAAAGTTTATTGAGTTAAAGAAGGGTGGTATTTCAGAAAGGATTGATGAAAACAGTGCTGCTATTGCAGCCAGTGAAACAGAAAAAAAACGGCATACAGAAAAAATAGAAGAAATAAAGGCTATTTTAGCCGATCTTTCTATAAAAGAAGATAGGGTGATTAAAGAGACGATAGTAAAAAGCCAGCTAGTGATATCTAATGTCATAATGAAGAAAAGGAATGCTGTTTTTGATGCTCCAGAAGTGCATTATCTTCGCGAGAGAGTTGGTGTTATGAGCATTCCTGCATTACTAGCGGATGAGAACTTACAATTGAGGGACATGATAACAGCTGAAATAGCGGTGTGTTCAGCCGAAATAGCTGCTATAGAGTTAGAGTTTAATCCGGAAACGCAGGTAGATATCAGTAAGGCAAGATTAAAAGATTTCATTGAAAAATTTCACCGGTTAAATATACAAGAATGGAATGGGCTATTTCTCAGGTCTGAATTTACACATATACCAGAAATAATTGAAACGAGTCTATCTGTATTGTATGCAGAACCACCGGAAACACTTAATGTTAGGATTGCATTGGAAACGCTAAAAATACAGATTGCTAGCGAAATCAATAAATTCCTAGTTAATGAGGGTGAACTTCTCTCTCTAGATCAAAAAAATTCATTGTGGCAGTTTTATACCACATTAAATAGTACATTAGATAGCTCTGGCCGACTATTTTTACGCCATCCTAATGATAATGGAAAAATTGGCCCGATAGACTTACATCAGCGCTTCGAAGCTGCAGAGCGAAAATTAGCGGCTTTACAAGACTGTTTGATTCGGGTAGGTGCTGCTGTTTCCGATATGGAAATAGATATTGAATGGGAATTGGAAGCTTTAGACTATGCTAAAGCAGAAATTAAAAGAGCCTATCATGCTAGGCAATCGCTATTAGAAGCAGATGAACAAAGCAGCGTAGAAGTAATAAAGGGATTATCAAAAAAAGAAAGAATATATCAGGAAGATAGCGATCTTCTTGTAAAAGAGCACAGAACTTTAGAGGCAGAACAAACAGAGGGACTGCCTAAAAGAAAGCAGCGTTTAGACAAGGTACTCCTTGAGCCCCTGCAGCTTTTCTTGGTGCGAGATCTCCAGACGCTTTTCTTAGCTGTTGTGAGTAAAATTGAAGGAATAGTCGTTCTTTTAGACGATAACAATAATGCGATGCTTCTTGTAAACGGTAAACCCATAGTAGATCAGAATGAAAAGCGAAAATGTTTCAGAATAACATCTGATATCCGTGGAGATATTCCGAAATGGAATGATGGCGGCAGTATAGTTCAAGCCTGTGATGCTTATGAATCGGTGTGCGCTGTTACTGAATACATTGCTGAACAAGAGCAATGTGCCTTATTGTACGATGTGGCAGAAGACAGACTGATCAAACAAGAGGCTGCTAAAGACAGAGTGGCTCGAGAGAAGGCTAGAGTAGCCAGAGAAAAAGAACAGGAGAAATTTTCTGCAATAAAGGAACAAGTTCGTGACTATGAAGCTTTTAAAGCTGATCTTGAGTCGCGTGAGCAGCAGCAGAGAATAAGCGCGGATATAGAAAAAGAAAAACATCGTTTTCATCTAGAAGAACAATTTTTGCGTCAAGTAGAACAGGGGAGTCGTGAAGAGGTACAGCAGCAAAAACTGGCAACTTGTAAAGAATGTTCTTTTGCAATGAAAGCTGCCAAGACGGAAGTGATTCAGGATCTAGAAAGACGTCGTCAAGGGATTCAAAAACAAAGAGCTTACGAAGCATATGGCGCAACGACATTGAGTGGCGCAATTGAAGAAAGTGCGCATAGGCAGACTCTAGAAAGAAAAGAAGATCTCATTTTGGAACGAAGCAGATTAGAGAAAAAATTAGCTGTTCTTAAGCGTAGATATGAAGAAACCGCTAATTTTTATCATTCTGATATAGCGGTTCCTTTACATCGTGGCGATAGATTGGCCCGTATGAGAGTCCGTGATAATGTATTGGTAGAGATAGATCTCATATTGGAAAATCTGAATGGCATCGTCAGTGAGCCCTGCAATACATTGCGCAAAGCATTAGAGCAAGCATTGTCTTATCTAGAAAGCGATGATGTGCTCTGGACAGATCGTTTTATGCGTCATATCGATGCCTTAACGGAATCGATATTTGATTTTATAGAAACAGCACAATTGGCTGAAGCAGATATAGTCGATGACTTAAACACACAATTATTGCCGTTACTATTTCAAGGAAAACGAGAAAGCCCGCATATTACCGCATTTCGCAAGAAAGATGCGAAGGCTGAACAGGTGGAAATAGATTTAAGAGGTTCAGAAGAAGATCGTGCGATGGATGAGAAAGAGCTTCAAGTCATCAATGATAAATTGCAATTGTTGAAAACAGAAGAACAGATTTCCAAAGAAATAAAAGAAGCGGAAAAAATAGTCGTAATGGAAAAAGCGAAGATAGAGAAAGAGCAAGCGATTCCTAGATTAGAAGAAAAAATCATCCTGCTCCATAAAGATATTGCTCGCCAAGAAGAAAAGGTTTTGGAGCATGTTGAAGCTGTACGGGCGGCACAAGAGCGCCGCAGAAAACGGTTTATAGGTAAAATAGACATTATTTTGGATAAGCTCAGAAGATCACATGAAGAAATTGGGCGCGTTCCAGGGAAAGAGCTTTTGGTGGTAAAACGACTAGAAGAGATGCGCAAAAATTTACAAGAGATGGAGAACCATCCTACAAAAGATATCGATGGCTATTTTAGAAAGTTGCATGCCATTAAGGCAAATATCACAGAGCAAAGCAAAGTGGTGCAAGAAAGTAGATCAAAAGGATGGTTGCGAGAATTGTTTACCAATAAGGCCGATAAAGAATTATTGGACTGTTTTACCCAGTGCATAGAACTGTTTCCTGAGCAGAATGAAGCTATAGGTACGGGGAAGACTATTCAAAATTTACATAGCTTTGAAACGCTAGCGCGGGTTGGCAATGAATATAAGGGAGCGGTAGTGACGCTGGATGACTTAGAGAAACGGCTGCAAATGGCCCAAACAGAGCTACAAACCGCTCAAGCAGAGTTAAGCACTGCGCCGACTATGCAGCGAGGGCCAGTCCACCGAGTGCGGCGGAACTTGCCAGAAAGAATAGTCGGAACGTTTTTTTCTTTCATTGACCCCAGTACAAGAGGGGGAGGAGGGGCGTCTGGACCTTCTGTGCGAAAAGGCCCTACTCCTTAATAAAAGCCAGTAATAGTATCTTTTTTTTGTTTGTTTTGTTATAATATGCTAATAAATGAGACTTACGTCCGTAACTCATTGTTTAATAATACATAAGAGGAAAATAAATATGGCCATACCCGTGAAAATCGCCTCAGGAATGATACATTTTTTTCCTAAGCAGCCCCTTTTTCAGAAGCAAGGAAATCCTAGTGCGCTGGATCAGTGTCGTGAACAGCTGGCTGAATTTGAAGCCGCGATATTGGAAAATTCTGAACTGTTGATTGATTATGAAGCTGAACGGCAAGAAGAAAAAGATATACTAGCTCAAAATGAGTTGAATTTAGAGCAAGATTTAAAAGAGATGATGGGTAAATTTACTCATGATGCTGCATATCATGGTATCCCTATCACCGTGCAAAAGTTAGATGCAATAGCAGAATGTAGAGCTCAATATAAAGACGTCATTGCGAATAGCAAAAACTATATCCAAGGATGTGATGAGAATATTGCTATTTGCCGAGAGAATATAGAGGGTGCGCAGAACGCATTAACTAAAGCAAATGCTGCCATCGAAGCGCTGCTAAAGGGTAAGGTGGTCATCCCTTCAAAAGATTCTCTTAGAACAACAAGCCCAGAAAGCGATTCAGATGGAATGCATTCTAGTTTCGATGGAGCAGATAGTAGCGATGGAGAACATTCGGCTTCAAGCTCACCTCGTTTTGTTCGATCCCGCTCTATGCCCAATTTATTTCAGCCCTATTCGGATGATTCTGACTTACCGAGTTCGAGCTTAACTTCGCCGCAATTGGGCAGAAAATAGCATAGAGATAGGGCAAATTAGAATATATTCCCCTAGTTAGAGCCCCAGGAAACAAAATGTCTATTGCACGCATAAATGATATTAACTTGTATTACGAAGTACACGGTCAAGGATTCCCTATAGTCTGCATAGCGGGTTTCAGTGGAGATCACATGGGATGGATCAATCTCATTGAACCTTTAGCGCAAAAATATAAAGTTATTTTGTTAGATAATCGTGGCGTAGGGCAAAGCGATGTGCCGCCTGGACCTTACAGCATTGAACAAATGAGCAATGATGTTTATAGTTTATGCCAATACTTAGACATCAGACAAGCATTGGTGATGGGGAATTCTATGGGTGGTTTTATTGCGCAACAACTCATGCGACATCATCCGCAATTTGTGCGCGCAAGCATTATCGTGAATTCAACACAAAAAAGTCGCGCTAGCTGTAATCTTTTCTTTGAAGGGCTATTAGAATTAATCACAGCTAAAGCGCCTGTGGCTAGTTGTGTCAAGTTGGTTTTGAGCTTATTGTATTCATCCGATTTCTTATCTATTCCTGGGCGGATAGAAGAATTGATTCAACTTAGCGTTAATTATCCTTATGCAGCATCTGAAGAAGGTATGCATGCCCAACTTGCGGCGTTGAAAGACTTTGACAGCAGTGCCTGGGTTCATGAAATCAATACGCCAACCTTAGTGATTGGCAGCGACCAAGACTTAATTTTCGACGAGGCATCGATTAAAGCTTTAGCCAAGGCCATTCCTAAAGCACAATATCATTCTTTCCCTCGTGTAGGCCATTTGCCACACCAGGAGGTGCTGCCGCAAGAATTTATGTGTGTGATAGATGAGTTCATACAACCGTTGCTGGATTAAATGTTTTCGGGTAACTCAGATTACCATTATATTGAAACTCTTCTGCACGACAAATAATCTTTTCTTCTTTGCTAGCTTTGTTTATACGCCTAAATTCTACTACGGTTTTATCGGCATAACAGTTCCAGCCTAAGGGTTCCTGTAATAGCTTTTTATCGGTAAACACGCGAGGATAAAAAACACCCCCCTTTTTCTCCAGAGCAGACGTTCTAGCAGAGTAATATACAAACAATTCCACCGCATTTTTTCGCATTTCTGTACCCAGTGGTTGACTAACTTCATAGGTTACAGGCGAGGAGATTTTGTCATGAAAACTAGCAAACGGATCTTTCGTTAAATCCAAAGCTTTTTCACTAAAGGCTTTTACAGAATACGCTGACAAAGGTATAGTCAGCTTTAAATCCGCTTTTGTGTCATGAAGAAATAATAGCCTGTAATAAGCCACTTCTCTTAAGGCTGTTTCTATTTTTAAAGCACCGTACCATAAAGAGGGTTCAAAAGTGTTGCCAAATCTAGAGCCATGCTTTAATGGAGGATAGCGAAAGGGACTAAATATATCAAACGTCAACTATCTTTGCCGGTCAGCGACAATTAAGATTGCCGGTTTTATGATGTGTTAAATTACGTCATGACAACTCCTTGTGTTTGTTTTATCTACAGCTT
>VFJT01000131.1 GCA_009885935.1 Gammaproteobacteria bacterium | reverse complement strand
TAACCCATTCTTGAAAAAACACTTTCCCCTCAGCAGTCAAAAAATGCTGCGCATGTTTTATAATCATTTCTTATTTCTCCATATTATATGCTTGCATTAATTGCGGTGAATAACGTGCGCCTTGGATATTCTCTATTTTGAAAATATCATTTAATAACGCCCGACACAATGGGCTATACGCCACAAGGCCTATATTCAGTTCACGACAAGTTTGTAAAATGCCATTGGTCTCCACTAGTCTAGACATCAATGAATATTCCGATTGTATCGCCGTAATAGGATGTACCGCATGAGCGCGTCGTAAAACATCGGCGGGCACTTCGGATAACCCTATATGACGTATTTTGCCTTCTTGCACTAATTCAGCTAAGGCTCCTACAGTGTCTTCAATAGGTACATGCGGATCGAAGCGATGTAAATAATATAAATCGATATAATCCATATTTAAACGCTTTAGACTCGCTTCACAGCATGCGCGCGCATAGCTGGGTGACGCGTTGATGCTGGGAATCTCAGTATCGCGCACTATACCAAATTTACTAGCAATGATTACTTTGTCACGAACAGATTTTAAGGCTTTGCCTACTAATTCTTCATTATGTCCTCTACCGTAAGCATCTGCGGTATCGAATAAAGTAATGCCGGAGTAAAGTGCTTGATGCAACACTTCTATGGATTCTTTATCGTCGCTCTTTCCATAGAACTCCGACATACCCATACAGCCTAAGCCTATGGCCGAAACGGTTAAATTTCCCAATTGTCTGGTTTTCACAGTGTTTCTCTCTCTTCGTTAATATGCAGGTATAATAAACAATTTAACTCAATCTGCCTATCCGTAAAAATACTTAAAATACCGCTTCCAGCCCCAATGTCAATGCACTAGCAGTAGCACTATCCCCATCTGCTTTTAATATACTGGCGGTATCGCCATAAGAATGATTGTGTACTCCAACTTTTTATTACTATTCCTAGCTTTAAAATATGATTGCAAAACCAAAGGTTAAGGTATTTTGTATGGCGGGTTCGCCGTCAGCGATTTGCAAATTTTTAAAAGTGCCGTAGTTTTGTTCACGTTCAAATTCTGCAAAAATATCT
>VFJT01000159.1 GCA_009885935.1 Gammaproteobacteria bacterium | reverse complement strand
TTTGTTATTTCTTTTTGCCTGAAACCAAAGAGCGATCTTTAGAGTGGATCCAAAAGGCCTGGAGTACGTCTTGAGTCGTCATTGCGAGGAGCGTAGCGACGTGGCAATCCAGGATTTTTTTACAGAATGCTGTGTTTTTCATAGGGGCAGCCCCCTGTGGCTGCCCTGGCTAGGGCGGGCACGGGGGCCCGCCCCTACGAAAAATGCCGGGTTACTTCTTTTTTATTTTCGCGTTAATAGCAGCAACATCCATTCATCGCGTTCTAACTTTTTCTGCAAAATAAAATCTTTGTCATAATACTGTAGCAATTCATCGACTTGGCGATCTAATATGCCGGATAACAATAGCGTTTTACCTGCAGGAATGCGTTTTGCAAATAAAGCTTCTAACTCTATTAATGGATTCAACAAAATATTGGCTATCCATACATCGTAATGTACTGCTGGGCATTCAGCGGGGGGCAATACCGTTAGGCTATCTTCAGAAATGGTGTTTTTCAAAGCGTTATCGCGTGTCGCCAATAATGCTTGCGGGTGATTATCAATAGCATACGCTTTTTTAGCCCCTAGTTTTAAAGCCGCCAAGGCTAAAATGCCGGAACCGCAGCCGTAATCCATAATGGTTAAACCTTTAAGCGGCAATAGCGTTAAAGCTTCTAAACACAAGGCAGTGGTGGCGTGTGTACCTGTGCCGAAAGCCAAACCCGGATCTAGCCACAATACGGGTTTGTCATCATTAGGCTTTTCACCTTCACTAGGACAGATCCATAAAGTATCATTGATGCAAATGGGTTTGAAATGTTCTAGCCAGACGCGCTCCCAAACGGCATCTTCTAAGATATCCACATGGTATGGCGGCAAGGGTTGCGGCGCAAGGCCTAAGGCGATGTTGTGCAAGATGTTATTCATATCAGAAGTAACATCGAATAAACCCACGATTTGTGTTTTCTCCCACAAACGCGCGCCATCTTTAGGCTCAAAAATAGCATTGTCTAGCTTATCGCTACACGTGACGGATAATGCAGTTGCTGCAAATAACAATTCGCTGATGAACTCGACTTCATCGGCACTCACGGTAAAATGCAATTGCTGCCAGGGCATGATTTTGTGGCCTTTGTTTTTAGATACCGCGACCATAGCAAATTATGTTAGAATTTGCAATGATTTGACATCCAATAGCATTGCTACGGAATGATGCCGATTATTTACCGTAGGGGCAGCCCCCTGTGGCTGCCCTGGTTAGGGCGGGCACGGGGGCCCGCCCCTACGAAAAACGCCACGTTACTTCTTTAAGATGGAGTAATGTCATAATTATTTAAAGGACGACATAGTTTGAATGTTTCTAAAAAGATAAATGAATATGATTAAACCTTCTTCCTTCAAACCCGCCTGGTGGTTACCTGGGCCGCACTTACAAACGCTGTGGCCGGTTTTATCCTGGGCTAAGAAAAAGCCTACAACGACACGGCAACGCTTAGAATTAGCCGATGGCGATTTTATCGATCTAGATTGGGTGAATCAAAGCTTAAATACGCCTATTATTGTTATTTTGCATGGTTTGGAAGGTTCAGCCAGTTCGCATTATGTGCGCGATATGCTATACACCTTACAACAATTGAATTATCGTGCTGTATTGGTGCATTTTCGCGGCTGCAGTGGTGAAATGAATCGCACTACCCGCTATTACCATTCTGGAGATACCGCGGATCTGCAGTGTGTTATGGATATGTTGCAACAGCAATATCCCCATACGCCGCTAGGGGCAATGGGTTATTCTCTAGGCGGCAATGTGTTATTAAAATGGTTAGGAGAAACCGGTGCAAATAACCCATTACGCTGTGCAGTTGCTATTTCGGTGCCCATGCTGTTAAATAAATCAGCCGATAGAATGCAACGAGGTTTTTCACG